>NZ_CAJMXG010000325.1:0-2667 GCF_905219725.1 Oscillibacter sp. CU971 | reverse complement strand
ATAAATCCAAAATTTCCGCAGTACGGTTTCCCTGTGCCAGCGTGAATACTTCTGGCACATCTTCACGACAAGCAGGCCCTCAACAACAGCGTCAATGTGGCGAAAAATCATATAGGCGTCCGTACTGCGGTGATATGCCGCCCATCCGCTCAACTTGTCGTTAATCTTCTCAATCAGCGCCCGTTGTGTTCCCTTGAAATTCAAAATCAGGTTTTCCAACTCACGCTCAATTTTCTTGATGGAGCCGTCAGTCGGCTCGACTGTTAAAATGCCCTTCTTCTCCTGGAAGTGCCATGACAAAAACGTGAAGCCCTCGCTGATATGGGCGATATAGGTTTTCTCCTGATTGAAGCCCAGGCCCCGGCTGGCCAGGAAGTCGCTGACGCACTGCATAATCCGCTCTGCGCTCTCTACCGATCTCGCTGTGACTACTATATCATCGGCAAACCTGACCATGCAGCCATTAGAATAATCAACGCCGCCCATCGGGTAAAGACTGTCATAGATATGGGATTGCAGGCCGTCCAACAGCATATTGCCGAGGATAGGGGACAAGCTGGACGCAAAGGAAATTCCCTTGTTCGTTTCAAACAATTCACCGTCCTTGACAACACCTGCCCGGAGAAATTTCCGCAACACCGTCTTGTCCATTGGAATATTTTCAATGAGCCAGTTGTGCATAGCGTTATCGAAGAAAGCGGCAACATCGGCCCTGACGATCAACTTGGGCGGATTCTCTTGATTCAACTCCCGAAGTATGTAAGCGTAAGCGTCATGAGCCGAGCGGCCTTTACGGGCAAAAAAGGATTTTTTATCCGCTGTGGATTCAGCTACCGGGTCAAGAGAGAAAGAATACAGTACCAGCATAGCCTTATCCCTGGCGGCGGGGATATGCAACGTCAATTCCTTCCCCCGCTCCGTGACCTTCTCATATCGGTTCGGTAATGGCTGGTATCCTCTGCGGGTCAGGGATAAGGCCATTTTCATTTTTTGTGCGTCACTGGTCAGCTTCACGCCGTCAATTCCCGCCGCTGAATTTGTGTCGGCAACGAAGCGAACAGCCAGCACCCTGGCGGCATAAGAGGCCACCAGTTTATCCTGCATGATTTTGACGTTTTCCCAATCTCGGTTATAGGCGGCGAAGGCCAATTTGTTCTGCTTGCGGAAAAGCGCATTCTCCATTTTAGCCCAGTCAATCGTGCGCCACTTAACAGCCATATCTTCATCCGTGGTTTCCTGCTGAAAAGTGATTGCCCCCAGGATGATGGAGATAGGGCAATGGTCAGAACACAGCGTAGTCGTGTGGTGCTTGATACTCTGAACGTAGGTCAGCAGTTCCCCCGAAACGAGGAAGTAATCCAGCCGGGAGCCTTTATTCTCCTGGCGGCTTTTAGGCCGTGGTCCCCACCAGGTATAGGCTCCTTCCTTCTGCGGGTAAAATGCCCGGAATACGTCAATATAACCAGCAGAGAGAAGTGTTTCAAAACTCGCTCGTTCCTCCGATTGAAACAGGGGCTCCTCCGGCGTATTCTTCTGATTCTCAGGGTAAATGTCGATATACTCCCGTGTCACATTGAAGTCACCACACATGATAACGGGCTTTGACAGTTTCGTGACAAACTCCCGCAGGGCCTTATCCCATTCCATGCGGAAGTCCAGGCGTTCGGGGGACGAATGTGTGTTGAGGTTCGGCGCATAAACATTGACGATGAAATAGTCCTTGTATTCCAGCGCAATCAGCCGACCTTCATCATCAAACTTGTCAATGCCAAGACCGTACTGGCAGGAGAGGGGCTGCCGCCGTGACAGTACCAGCGTCCCGGAGTAGTTGGAGCGTTTCGCCGGGTTCCAGAACAGCAGATAGCCGGGAACATTCAACGGGCACTCCCCCTTGATTTCCTGACAGCACAGCACATCGGGCTTTGCGTCTGCCAGGAATTTCAAGAATCCGTTCCGTCTGCACCGGGCAAGCCCGTTGACGTTCCATGATACGATTTTCATGCTCGTATGCCTCCTGCGGGAAATTGTTCCTACAAGGAGTAATTATAAGTAGATTCGGTCAAATACACCGCCCAGAATAAAAGCGTTGTTTCTGAGGACGCAGGCAGGGTTAAAGGTTCCGATGGAAAAGGCGAGCAATGTATTGGAATATCCTTTTCGGATTTTCCAATACGCCCGTTGGGGTCCCCCCAAGCCCCGGACCGGACGTAGAGCGTCCGGTCGAACACGCCTGACGGCGTGGCTTTTCCGCTCCTGACCGTCGCTCGTTCCCGCACATCTGCGCAGGAAACATTTTGGGTTTAAAAATGATTTCGTATATCATGCCGTTGGGTGTGAAAAGATTTTCCGGTACTTATTGACTTTATAATGTTTTGTACCAGTCTGTCAGTTGTCACAATCTACGTCAATAGTCTACCTTTCTCCCGGAAACGTAATGGTCGTGGGTAAAATAATCCAGGGAGAGAATAAAGTCGCACGGATCTGTTGAGGAGAGAAAGAAGCTGATGTTTTCGCTCATGATAGTCAACTCTGTAAGCATCTTTTTAACTTCTCCAGTATAGGTCGCGCAATCCATATACATGGTTACGGAAACAAAGTAACCGTATTCTTCAATTTTCATGTCGATCTCATAACCGGCAGACAGGCTTTTCGCCAAATTTATAAACG
>NZ_CAJMXG010000324.1:0-2668 GCF_905219725.1 Oscillibacter sp. CU971 | reverse complement strand
GAACCTGTCCCCCACCATCGCCACGGCGGCGGCGGAGGTGCCTGTCCTTGGCGGGCTGTTCCAGGTGCTGACCTTTGTGGATTACGACAAGACGGAGGACGGCATCCACTACGACGTGACCGTTCCCCAGCTGGAGGCGGAAGGGGACCTGGCCGGGAAGGTCAACGCCGTCATCCAGGAGAAGGTGGACGCCCACCTGGCCAAGGCCCAGCAGGACTGGGACGACTACCGGGAGGCCTTCTTCGCCACCGGCGGCACCGAAGAGGAGTGGGCGGACCGGGAGATGGACGTCATCGTGGACTATGAGATCAAGAGCCAGTCGGAGTCCCGGGTTTCCTTTGTGGTGACCTTTGCCGAGGGCTGGGTGTCCTCCATGGAGGAGCGGTACTACTACAACCTGGACCTCAGCGAGGACCGGGACCTGACCCTCCGGGACTGCCTGGGAGAGAACTGGGTGGAAATCTGCAACGCCGCCATTGAGCGGCAGATTGCCGAGAGCGTGGACGAGGAGGGCTTCACCTTCTTCTTCGCCCCGGAGGAAGGCGGCTTTACCACTGTGGACGAGACCACCGGCTTCTATGTCCGGGAGGACGGCACGGTCGTGGTGTGCTTCCCCGAGTACAGCATCGCCGCCGGCGCGGCGGGCATCCCGGAGTTCCCCATCAACTGAACACTCGATAGAAGCAGAGGCCGCCCCATTCGGGCGGCCTCCTTGCTGTTGGGGATCAATCCAGTCCGGGGACCTGGGGCAGCTTGGCAAAGCTGGCNTGGAGCTCTTCATCCGTGGGGATATAGTCCGACATCTCCCCGTTGTGGAATTTCTCATAGGCCGTCATGTCGAAATACCCGGTGCCGGTGAGGCCGAAGACGNNGGTCTTCTTCTCCCCGGTCTCTTTGCACTTCAGCGCCTCGTCCATCGCCGCCCGGATGGCGTGGCTGGACTCCGGGGCGGGGAGGATGCCCTCCACCCGGGCAAAGAGCTCCGCCGCCTCAAAGACCTTCGTCTGCTCCANGGCCACGGCCTCTATCANCCNGTCGTGGTACAGCTGGCTCAGNACGGGGCTCATGCCGTGGTACCGCAGGCCCCCGGCGTGGTTGGCGGAGGGGATGAAGCCGCTGCCCAGGGTGTACATCTTCGCCAGGGGGCAGACCATGCCGGTGTCGCAGAAGTCGTAGGCGAATTTTCCCCGGGTGAGGCTGGGGCAGGAGGCGGGCTCCACGGCAAGGATGCGGTAGTCCCGCTCGCCCCGGAGCTTTTCCCCCATGAAGGGGGAGATCAGCCCGCCCAGGTTGCTGCCGCCCCCGGCGCAGCCGATGATGATGTCGGGAACCACGCCGTACTTGTCCAGGGCCGCCTTGGTCTCCAGGCCGATGACGGACTGGTGGAGCAGCACCTGGTTCAAAACGCTTCCCAGCACGTAGCGGTAGCCGGGGTTTTTCGCCGCCGCCTCCACCGCCTCGGAAATGGCGCAGCCCAGGGAGCCGGTGGTGCCGGGGTGCTCCTGGAGAATCTTCCGTCCGATTTCCGTCTCCATGGAGGGCGACGGGGTGACGGAGGCGCCGTAGGTCCGCATGACCTCCCGGCGGAAGGGCTTTTGCTCGTAGCTGACCTTCACCATATAGACCTTGCAGTCCAGGCCCAGATAGGCGCAGGCCATGGAGAGGGCGGTGCCCCACTGGCCCGCTCCGGTCTCGGTGGTGACGCCCAGGAGGCCCTGCCGCTTGGCGTAGTAGGCCTGGGCGATGGCGGAATTCAGCTTGTGGGAGCCGGAGGTGTTGTTTCCCTCAAACTTGTAGTAGATGTTCGCTGGGGTCTGGAGCTTTTCCTCCAGGCAGTAGGCCCGGACCAGGGGAGAGGGGCGGTACATCTTGTAAAAGTCCCGAATCTCCTGGGGGATGGGGATTTCCGCCGTGTCGTTGTCCAGCTCCTGGCGGATGAGCTCGTCGCAGAAGACGCCCCGCAGGTCCTCGAAGCCCATGGGGGCCCCGGTGCCGGGATTCAACAGGGGGGCGGGCTTGTGCTTCATGTCGGCCCGGACGTTGTACCAGGCGGCCGGCAGCTCCTGCTCGGAGAGATAGATCTTGTAGGGAATTTTTTCAAAGGTCATGACGCTTGCTCCTTTCCGACGTATGGTCTCTCCCGAAGGCGGAGCGTCAAAAAAAGACCTCCGTCCACGAAAGGACCCGTTACAGGTACCTTTGGGACAAAAGTCTTGAAACTTCTGCGGTGCCACCCAAATTGGCGGTATAAGAAAACCGCCCGCTCGGCGGCGCGCCAACACGCGCCTTTCCTTGGTAACGGGGGAAAAGCCCGTCGAGGCATACTTGGGAAACATCCCGTTCGGCCCGCCCTCAGCGGTCCATTCAACAGGCTTGCTTCTGCCGCCATCTCACCACCGGCGGCTCTCTTTGAGAACCAAGGCCCTGCCTACTCGTCCGCGTCATCGGTTTGCGCTTTTGAACTTGGGCACAGAATACGCCTTACGGGGCGGGTTTGTCAAGCCCTAAAATTTATTTCGACAGATTTGACAATTTAAACGGACGAAGCGGGTGGAAATTTCGTAAAAGCCGACTGAGAAACCGGCGGGAGGTATGATTTCCGCCCTCCCGGTCATGCTAACGCCGAGGTGATTCCATGGATTCCATTTGGAAGCGGACGGCGGAGATG
>NZ_CAJMXG010000323.1:0-2683 GCF_905219725.1 Oscillibacter sp. CU971 | reverse complement strand
CCGCACAATGGCCTCGTTGCCCTGCATCAGGCAGATCTGGCCGGGGACACCTCCCGTCATTGTCCATTCCATGCTGTTTGTGTCACCCTCTCTTAAAATCGTTTCGTCGCGTTTGCTTACTACGCCGTTTATTGTAGCACGCTCACGGGAAATTGCAAGGGGCGGAGACAGAAAAAACCCGGCGGAGGACCCGCCGGGCTTGCCGTATTTCAGGAGTACTTTTTATCCAGTATCGCAATCACGTCCGCGATGGCCCCCTCCCGGGCGCCGCAGACCACCGTGGCCCCGGACTCCCGGATGGCGGGGGAGGCGTTGGCGGGGGCGAAGCCCTCGGCGGCGGCCTGAAGCATGGAAAGGTCGTTGGCCTCGTCCCCGGCGCAGTAGACGTGTTCCATGGAGATTCCAAGCCGGGCGGCCAGGCGGCGGACCATGCCGCCCTTGCTGGCCCCCTTGATGGTCATTTCCAGCAGGTGGGAGACGGAGAAAATCAGCTCGTAGTCCTCCGCCCACCCCTGCGCCGTGAAGAAGGCCAGAACCTCCTCCAGCGTCTCGTGGTCCGCCTCGAAGAGGAGCTTCCCCAGGGGCAGGGGCACCTCCGGCAGGGAGGGGGCCTCGGTGAGCTCCGCGTGGGTCATGTGCTCATGCTGGCGGGAAATGGCGTTGGGGTGGACCACATGGATGATATTGTCGATGTGGTAGGCCTCCACGGCCACGCCGGGGAAGCGGTCCAGCGCCGCCTGGCCCCGCTGCCGGGCGGCCTCGTCCAGCATGGCGGTTTCCAGGTACTCGCCTTTCTCAAAATCATAAATGGCCGCGCCGTTGCACACCACGCCGGGGGCGTTCATGGGAACGTCTCCCGCGTGGCGGAGAAAGGCGGGAAGGGCCCGGCCCGTGGCGATGGCGAAGCGTCCCCCCTGGGCCATGAAATAGGCCAGGGCCTCCCGGTTCCGCTCCGGCAGGGGGGGCACCGGCCCGCCGGTGCGCAGGGCGTCCTCGGTGTATAAAAGCGTGTTGTCAAAGTCGCTGGCCAGCAGCACGCCGTCAAATTTACCCATAAATTCCACTCCTTGACAGTTTAATAGNGCCCCGTCCAGTCCGCCATCAGCAGCACCGGCAGGGTCCAAAGCAGCAGGAAGACCTCCAGCGCCAGGGGGTTCAGCAGCTNATAGGCCCCCAGGCTTGTGAGGTAGAAGGTCAGCAGAGTCCCCGCCCAGCTGCCAAGCAGCGAAATGGCCGCCGCCCGGCGGACCGCCTTGCAGAGCCGGAGGCTTCCCGCCACCGTTTCCGCGTAGGGCAGCAACCCCTCCCGGAACAGCAGGGCCCGGGGCAGGTCCCGGTCCTTCTCCGCCTCGCTGAGGGCGATGCGCTCCGAAAGGCTGGGGTATTCCATGTGCGCCCCCCGGCTGAACTTCCGCTTGATGAGGGAGGGGGTGATGTTGGGGTCCCGGGAGGCCAGGATGGGCTGGATGCGGCTGCGCTGCATCAGCTTCATGGCGAAGTCCACGTTCTCCGAGGGGCTGTACTTCACGGCGAAGACCGCGATGAGCTCCTTGTCCACCGCCAGAAACACGCCGGTTTTCAGGTTCACGTCCGCGGGCAGCCGGATGTTCATTTTCCGCATGAAGGAGATGCCGCCCATCAGCACGAACTCGCCCTTGATGGTCCCGGACCAGCCGCCCTCGNCGNAGAAGCTGAAATCNTCCACCTTCTCATAGCGGCCCCCCTCGCTGCGGACCAGGTTGTTGAAGAGGCGCTCCAGGCCGGACCCGGCGGCCCGGGCCATGGAGGCCGCCAGGGAGACGGCCTGCTCCTGTGTCTCGGCGAAGAGCTTCCGCCCGTTGAGCTGGACGGCGCCGGGGGGGAAGAGGTCCGAGTCAGTGACAATCATCCGCCGCCGGGCGCTGATCTTCTGGGCCCCGGACCAGCCGGCCACGGCGCAGCCGGTCCTCTGGAGGTGCTCCGACAGCTTGGACCAGGGCAGGGCCCAGCACAGGGGCAGGGAAAAGGTGGCCGCCGCCGGGAGGATGGCGGAGAGGTTCAGCAAAAAGTCCCCGCCCCGCTCCTGTCCCGCGGAGCTCAGGCCCGCGAAGACCAGGGCCGCCGCCAAAAAGGCGGGCAGCAGCGCCGTCTGCCAGAGGGTGGCCGCGTCGCTCCGGGCGGCGGTGGTGAAGAAGCCAGGGACNGAGCCCCGCTGCTTGCAGGCCCCCTGGGAGGTGGCGGCCACCAGATAGGGCGGGTCCTCGTCCAGGGAGGCGGCCCGGAGCATGTCGTAATTCCCCTTGCTCTCCCGGCGGACGCCCCACTGGGCGAACACCAGCCCCAGGCAGCTGACGGAGGCGTAGGGCATGGCTCCGCCGGTCCGCCCGCCCAAAAGCCGGGCGGCGCAGTCCAGCCCCGAAACCAGGACGGAGAGGGACACCAGCAGCTCCGCCACGCACCGGCGGCGCAGCAGCATGCCGAAGCCCTTGAGAAACACATGGCGGCACAGCAGTGCCGTCAGCCCCAGGCAGACGAGCAAAACCACGCACTGGACCTCCCGGTCCCCGGACCAGTAGGGCACCTTCACCTGATACCGCTCCAAAAGCAGGAACAGCGTGGGGGGCAGGGCCGTGACCAGGGGCAGGACCACCGTGTGCTTCCGGCGGATGTAAAGCTGGCGGGCGTCGTGGGCAGCCTCCCAGAG
>NZ_CAJMXG010000322.1:0-2684 GCF_905219725.1 Oscillibacter sp. CU971 | reverse complement strand
CCCCTGATCGACGCCTCCAGCATGGACATGACCGGCTATGAGGACCTCCAGGGCCTGGACGTGTCCAACTTCCGCCTCCAGTCCATCGGCGGCCTGTCCACCTCTTTCAACGAGCGCTGGGACAGCGAAATCGCCACCATCGGCTGAACAAGGCCGTAATTCACGCGAATGAAGGGGATGCTATGAGTAAAAACCTGAAGCGAAATCTGGTGGCCTACGGCCTGGTGCTGCCGGCGTTCCTCGTCGTCATGCTGACCGTGGCTTACCCGATTGTCCTGGCGGTGATTCAAAGCTTCCAGGACTCCAAGACCGGCGAGTTTACGCTGGACAACTACACCTACTTCTTCACCGAACCGGCCCAGCTGAAAAACATCCTGTATACCTTGTACGTGTGCCTGATGACCGTGGCCATCGCCATTGTGGTGGCCTATCTGCTGGCGCTGTACCTGCGCTTTGTCCGGTCTAAGATTGCCAAGACCATCGGTACGCTGTACCTGGTTCCCCGCTTCGTTCCCGCCATGTGCGCCGTGTACGCCATGATCACCATCATCCGGGACTCCGGCCTCATCAACCGCATCGGACTGGTGTTCGGGCACGACGTAAAGCTGGGATTGATGTACCATGCCAACGGCATGATTATGATGAACCTCTGGTTCAACATCCCGTTTGCCGCGCTGATGATTACGGCCGGCCTCGGCGCCATCCCCGATTCCATCATCGAGGGCGCCCGGGACGTGGGAGCCAGCAAGTTCAAGGTGTTCACCTCCATGATTCTGCCGCTGTCCATCAAGGACGTGGTCGTGGCGGCCACCTTTGTGTTCATGTCCAACGTGGGTTCTTTCACCACGCCCTATTTGATGGGCGGAAGCGCCCCCAAGATGCTGGGCATCGCCCTGTTCGACCAGTTCAACAAGTACCTGGCCTACAACCGCTCCGCGGCCCTGTCGGTCATTATGTTCCTCATCTGCTCCGTCTCCGCCGGCGTGTATATCTACACCAACCTGAAGGAAAACGAGTGGGAAAAGTGACCATCAAAACCGGCGGAGGGGCTCAGCCCTTCCGCCGGTTCGGCCCCACGCGAAACGAGGACGCGGGAGTCAGGAATTAAAAAGCGGAAAAGGCCGCAAGTTCGAAGGGTTCCCCATTCCTAGAGCAGTTCCCGGAAATCATGAGAAAAAGGAGAGGCATTATGGAAACGCTTATTACCGCTCACACAGGGGCGGACGGCAGGCCGGATAACAGCCTGGAATTTGTGGAGTATGCCCTGGGCTGCGGCGCGGACACGCTGGAGGTGGACGTCCGCCGCCTGCCCGGCGGGAACGGGAGCGAGACCCTGGCCATCGGGCACGACCAGGTGGGAGCGCAGGCGCCCCGGCTGGCGGANGTCCTGCGGATGGCGGCGGCCCGGCCCGGCGTGAACATCAATTGCGACCTCAAGGAGCCGGGATTGGAGGCGGCGGTCTGCCGCCTGGCGGAGGAAGCCGGTCTCTCTGGCCGGCTGATTCTCTCCGGGACGGTGGACGCCGCCGCCCCCGCTCTCGGTGCCGAGGTCTATCTGAACATGGAGGAATACGTTCCCGGCCTCTACCTCAGCTACCGGGAAAAGCCGGACTTTGAACTGGAGGCGGCGGAAAAAATCATCGCTGTCTGCCAAAAAGCCGGCATCCGTACGGTTAACATTTACCAGGGCCTGGTGACCCGGCGGCTGGCCGAAACCCTGGGCCGGGCTGGCGTCGGCCTGTCGGTCTGGACCGTCAACGAAGCCTGGGAGCTGAAATGGTTCCTGTCCCTGGGAGTCCGGAACATCACCACCCGGCGGCCCGCCCTGGCCCTTTGCCTGCGGGAGGGCCGGGAGCCATGAGGCCCGGCCTTCCGGACCGGAGCGTTCCCTTTTACAACCTGATTCTCCGCCTCGACCACTGGCAGAGGCGGGCCCCTGTTTTGCCAGAGGGCTTCCGGCTGCGCTTTTACCAGCCGGGGGACGAGGCGGCCTGGGCGGCTTTGGAATACGGAATCGGGGATTTTGACCCTCAGGAGGAGGCCCGGGCCTATTTTGTCCAGACCTACGGCTCCCACGCCCAAGACCTGGCCCGGCGCTGCCTTTTCGCCGTGGACGGCGGAGGGCGGGTGGCCGGGACCTGCAGCGCCTGGCGGGACCCCAGGGGCGGCGGGGAGGTCGCCTCTCTCCACTGGCTGGCGGTATCTCCGGAGGCCCAGGGCCGGGGCCTGGGAAAGGCCCTCTGCCGGGAGGCCTTGGCCGTATTTCAGGACCTGGGGGAGTTCCCCGTCTATATCCATACCCAGCCCTGGAGCTGGAAGGCGCTGCTCCTGTATGTCCGGGAGGGCTTCAAGATCCAGCGGACGGATTCCTTCGCCGCTTATGAGAACCAGTATCAACAGGGCATGGAGACCCTCCGGGACCTGCTGCCCCGTGACCTCTATGCCGAGCTGTTCCGGTGTTCCCAGGACTAGAGCCCGTTTTAAAATCGTCAAAACGCCGACCCGGAGCGTTTTTCCGCCAGGACTGGGTTGACGCCCGTCAAGGACGGCAACGCGGCCCTGCGATTGCTGAACCGCTGAACGTTTTTCATGATTTTTGGGTGCTGCTCTAAGAAGCTGTACCAATAGAGGGAAAAGTAGTATAATGAGGGAATGATACAGAAAAATGAGCGACGCAGCTATGC
>NZ_CAJMXG010000321.1:0-2726 GCF_905219725.1 Oscillibacter sp. CU971 | reverse complement strand
GCTTGGGGCGGGGGACGGGCTTGTCCCGGTCAGGGGAATCAGGGCTCCCTTCGGAGCCCAGCGAAGCGGGTCCGATGGGAAGCGGAGGAGCAAGGGAGCGGGTGGAGTTTTCGCCGTCAGGCGGGAACGGAGCAGAGCGGACTTTGCGACGACGCCGGCCATGGTAGGCCAGAAGGTAATCAACCGCTTCCGGGAAGCGCATGCCACAGAACTCCTGGAGGAAGATGATGGCGTCCCCGCCCTGTCCGGTGGAGTAGCGCTTCCATCTGGTGGGGTCCCGGATGCGGATGCTGTCCATCTCCGCCGTGGTGTAGTAGCTGCCAATCCGCTTTAAGGTGTAGCCCAGCGAGGGCAGCAGGACCAGCAGGTCCGTGTGCTTGGCGAGGTCCATTTCCGCGTCCGTGAAACGAAAGGCTGTGTTTTGGTTCGTGATTTTCACCTCCAATCTGGCTGAAAGCAAAAACAGCCGGGCAGGGCACTCCGTTTTGGAATACCCTGCCCGGCTGCTTCTCCTGGGGCCGTAGTGTTTGCGCTGTCAAGANTGAACTTTCACGAAATCCCTTCGGCTTTTTCTACGTTTTCAGCATTGCGTTTCCTGCTTCTTCCAGCTACAATATCTAGCGGTGTTGTAAAAAATAATAGGAGGATTTTGTGCAATGGGGCTGGATTATGATCCGCTGTGGGACGAACAGGGGCAATTGCGGCGTGGCTGCACGGTGCGGGAAGCCCTTGCCTGGCTGACGAAGTTTGGCAGCCACAGCGCCGGGGAGAATGTCTGTATCAACGGGATCAGCTACAAAAAGTTCTCGTTTTTTGCCTGCATCTTTTTCCCCTACACAAGGTNTTTGAACGGGGTAAACTCGTTCTCGCCCTCGTCGCTGTCCACTCCGTCGGAGACGGCCACCAGCCGGACATCGTGGGCCGGGAAAAATTCTTCTGTCAGACGGCCAACCTCGATATAATTCCGGCCCAGCCTGGAAAGGTCCTTTACGAACACCGCCGAAATGTATCCGTTCTCTATGGCCTGGATCATCTTCTGGAAGCCGGGCCGCTTCATGGTCGTGCCCGTGATCCCGTCGTCCACGAAAAACAAGGTGTCCGTATAGCCTTTTTCCTTTGCGGCCTTTTGGAGAATTTTCTTTTGATTGCTGATACTGTTTGACTCGGTGTCCATGTTATCGTCACGGCTCAAACGGCAGTACAGGGCGGCCGTTCCTAACTCGTTTTTCTTGCTTGACAGCTTCATAATTTCCTCCTTTCCAGCCGCCAAACAAGAGGTTTTATCCTACCTATATTATACCTCATTTGGCCGCCCATGTTAAGGATGTCTCGGAAATTGTCAGGCTGGGTTCAGTTCGGCCAGCATCAGCTTTAAGAGAATATCCCCCATCGTCTCGCCCTCCTCCTTGTAAACGGGCGTAACGATAAACTTGATTTTGTCCACCTGATAGGTGTACTCCTCGTTCGTGGCAGTATTAGCCANAGCTCCCTCCTCTCCAGAATGATGTTGATTGCCTCTCGTTTCCGCTGTCCTGTGGGGAAACGCAGAAAGGCAGCACCCGGAAGTGCTGCCTTTCAACCTTGCTCCACGTCTGGACACGGTGTCCAGAGGCCAGCAGGTTTTCCATTTCGATCCACGAACAGGGCCGCCGCGCCGGGGAAAGTTTGGGCTGTCGCAAGACAGACAGGCCCCAGGCGGGCGGCCCCCTATGGTTTGTTGTACGCTGTATTTGCCACGCACCCCCAGCGCGGGGAGTATTCCAGGCCGCCGTTGGCTCCGGCTGTCATAGCTCCACAGCACCGCCGCCCCCGTGGANAAGGCTGGCGTGTGCCGCAGGGCTCCCCCGCAAGTCCGTGGGAGGGCGTGAGCAAGTTTCATTATCCCCCGCGCTGTCGTCGCGCCCAGCCTGCCAAAGCCGGGTCAAAGGTTCGCGTTAATCGCTCGGTCCGCTCCACTTTCACCTCCTTGGAGCTCCCATCCTGGCGGCGCGCCTTTTGNCGCTNNTCACACGGNTTTTGTGCCTGNAATACTGTGTATTCAGTTGTCGGTGGGAGGCTTGTCCCTCCTCACCTATCAGTCGGATTTTTGGCGGTCTGTTGCGTCTATCAACGGAAGAATTTCAAAATTTCCTGCAAATTTTTTAGGCCGAAGTCAATAGAGCGGGTGATCTGGCTCTTATTCACTCCCTCGGCCTTGGCAATCGCTGTCACGCTCCGCCCCAGGATGAAACGGGCATAGACGCGCCGGGCCTGGACGGGCGGGAGACGGTCAAGGGCGGCATAGAGGGTGGCGCGGTCCTCGGCCTGCTCCATGATCTCCTCCGGGGTCAGCGGGGGATAGGTCACGTCGGCCTCAAAACCGGGAGTGCCGTCCAGGGAGCACTCGCCGCGCTCCCGCTTACGGCATTTGTAGCTGTCACACTGGCGGCCCCCAATGGAGAGGGTCACGGCGATCTCCTCCGACACTTCCAGGGTGATACACTCGGTCAGGTGGGGGTAGTAGTTATTCAATTTGATGNTCGTCATAAGTAACCTCCATTTCGATACGGGGCGGAAAGGGACAGATCGAAATGGAGGGGCGGGGAGCGGCAGCGGGCCTCTGGACACCGTGTCCAGAAGCACCGCCTGGATAGAAAAACGCCCGCATAGCGCAAGGCTACACGGACGTGTCGGGGCGACTGAATATTACATTTTTCGCAGGTACGGTCAGGGCTCCCCTTTAGAGA
>NZ_CAJMXG010000320.1:0-2774 GCF_905219725.1 Oscillibacter sp. CU971 | reverse complement strand
TGGTTCGTGGTGAACCCACCCTAAGTTCTCCGCCAGGGCGCAATACCCCCCTGGCGGAGAACTTTTATTTTTTCGCACTACTTCAGCCGGTATAAATTTGAGCTGAGGCTCCCGTTCTCCCGCCAGCGATGCTCCTTGGAGATCAGTTCCGCCTTGCACAGATCATCCAGTGCCCGCTTGACGGTGGAGCGGGACATCCGCAGCTCGGCGGAAATCGTGCGTATTCCCGGCCAGCACTTGCCCTCGCTGTCGGCATGATCCTTCAGGTACATATACACAGCCCTGGCCCGGTGGTTCAGATCGGATTGATAGATCTTCTCAAAGTATCCCATAGACTACTCCTGCCCCCCATCTGTGCGGACAACCACAGGGGGAGGCGGCTCCCGCCTGGTGCGTCTGGCCTGAGCGTAGGACGCGCCGCCTCTGGCAGTTGGAGTTTTCGGAGGAACCGGGGGAGCGGGAGGGGTATCGCTCTCCGCTGGCTGTGCGTGGTGACAGCGGAAGATCGCCTGCTCCAGCTCCTGCTTGTTGGCATAGGCCACGGTGCGTGCGGCCCGCTCCGGCAGCAGATACGGATCACCGAAGGAGATGCCCCAGTCCAGGAAGAGCCTGAGCCGTGTCTGCATGGGGTGCGTCCCCGTCTTCATCACTACAAACTGGCCCTTTGGGATGGACTTCAGCTCATCCGGCGTCATGAGAGGCCGCTCCATCATCTGGAGGGAGCGGCTGGCGCTGTCCTTCCCGCCGCCCTTGCTCACCGATCCGCTCATGACCGTGCGGCTGCCCAGGGCTTTGGACAGCACCTCAGCGGTCTGGGAATTGGGGGCGAAGCCGCCGAAGATCGTATCCTGCACATTATCTACTATGATCTCTGCGCCCTCCTTACCGTAGTTCTTCTCCAACTGGGCCAGCGACTGGATGATAGGAACCAGAGTCAGCTTGCGGGACCGGCCGGCGCTGAACAGGGGCAGGATATCGAAGGCGGGCATGGTGCCCAGCTCGTCGCAGAACAGCACTACTCGGTTGGGCAGCTTGCCGCCGTTCTCGTCCGCCACGGAGAACAGCTCACGGGAGAGTGTCTGGATCATCAGGCCAGCCATGAAGTTCTTGCTGGGGTCTTCTTCCGGCAGAACGAGGAAGATGGCGGACTTCTGGGAGGCAAAGGCTTCCGCGTCAATGGCGCTGTCGAAGCACAGCACCTGCTCCAGCTCGGAGTCCAGGAAGGCGTTCAGCCTGGACAGCACCGTGGACATGACCGAGGCCATGGCCTGTTCCGCCGAGTTGAGAGCGGCTCCGGCGAACCACCGGGCCTTGTGCGTGTCGGGGAGTGTGTCCATCATGACCTGAAAGCCGTTCTTGCCCTTGGCGGTCTTGCTGGGCGCCAGCAGATCCTGCACCAGCTTGAACACGCTGACGATGTGCCGCCGCTCCTGGGGAGCCTCCTCTGTAGGCGGCAGATACTCCGCCAGCAGGAGAACGACTGCTGTAAGCAGTCCCTCAGCAGAATCGTAAAAGAACTGGTTCTGCCCATAATTACCGGCATCACCTTCTGGGTTTATAATGGTTTTCGCTAATATTTTTGCGTACTTCTCCGCCTTGGCTCTCGCCGCCAGATTGGACGGCTGTTCCCGGCAGATGTCCATGTAGCGGTTGATGAGCGTGAGGAGGTTGTACCCGTCTGACCTGGTGGGATTGCGCAGGTCGATCACCGCCACCTTGTAGCCGTAGTGCTGTAAGGCCACGGCGCCGTAGTTCCGGGCGAGGTCGCCCTTGGTGTCAAGGGCCAGGAAACTCATCCCACTGGCACAGGCGTACTCCATATTTGGGTACAGGAAGAACGCCGTCTTGCCCACGCCGGATGCGCCGATCATCAGGCAGTGGATATCGTCCGTGTCCACCAGGGCGGTGACGGCATTCTTCTTTCCCACACAGCCCAGCACCAGCCCCTGTGCTTTGGGCAGGTTCTTTCCGGAGCGCCACTCTCTCACATGGAAGGGGATGTGCCGGTAGGTCTGCTGGATCTCTTTCCTGTTGGCCCAGCGGGCGGTCCCATGCTGGCCGTCGCCAACGGTCTTGGATTTGATGTTGTCCAGATTTCCACTTCCGGAGAAGTGCGTGGCGGCGGCGATGAGCAGAAGCATCCCGCCCGCCAGTAAAATTAACATGATCGTCTGCGGCGTCATAAATTCACCCCATTTCTTGTTGCAGTGCCGCTTGTTCCTGTTTCTGCTGCTGTTTCAAAACGTCCGCCTCATACTTGACGGATATCTTTGCGCAGGACAGCGCCAGCTCCAGCCAGCCTTCCGTCAGCTGTCGTTTTTCCGCCTCACTGCGGATGCCAGGCTTGGAGGCCAGCTTCAAAACAGCATGAGCCTGTTCCGCCAACACAGCGGTGCGGCTGTTCAAGCTGCTCCGATTCTGGTGGGGATGGATACAGCTCCGCAGTTGCTCTAACAGTTCCTCACTGCTATGTGGTTCACTCAGCTGACGCAGCCCCCGGCCATAGGCGTACAGAGCCAGCGCGGAGGCCAGCTCGATGCAGGTCATGGCTCCCTCCGGGTAGTCCCTGCGGAGATTCATCTCATATCCGCAGAGCGCATTTGTCAGCTCACGGCCTACCCGTTCTGGAATGACACACTCCTCCATGTAGACTCCGATCCTGCCGCAGACCTCCGAAGCGGCAATAAGCTGGGGATGCTCCTCCGCCTCCTGAGCAGGGAGACCACGCCGGGCCTTGAGATCCTCGTTCCAGTCCTTGTGTTCGGACTGGAGCA
>NZ_CAJMXG010000319.1:0-2775 GCF_905219725.1 Oscillibacter sp. CU971 | reverse complement strand
CCNGCTGAGAGAGATGAAGCTGAAGGAGGCCTCTAAGAAAGTGGCGGATGGCATTGAGGAAACTCTGACCTACTGTGACTTCCCCAGCGAACACTGGACAAGAATCCGCACTAACAACGTCATTGAGCGGCTCAACCGGGAAATCCGCCGCCGCACCCGGGTGGTGGGTACTTTCCCTGATAGAAACTCTGCCCTTATGCTGGTCTGCGCTCGGCTGCGTCATGTGGCTGGTACCCAGTGGGGCAACAAGAAATACATGAACATGAAGCACCTGGAGGCGGTTTTGGAGGATGCCTCTATTGCCGATTGATCTCATTCACACAGGGCCTGCATGCTTTTTTGTGCATAATTCTTGACAGTACCCAAGTGGAGATACGAACATAGGAAATTTTATTTTAAGGAGTGTCAAAGATGAGAATACCTTATGGATTTAATCTCGTAAAAAATGGAGTACTTGAGGTCAAAGAAAGCGAAGCAATTAGCATCCGCATGATTTTTGACTACTACCTGGCCGGGGCAAGTCTGGGAAAAGTGGTGGATATACTTTACGCAGAACAAATACCCTCCCCGACCGGGAAAGCTAAATGGACTCGGGTAGCAGTTGACCACCTTCTCTCCAACTCCAAGTACGTCGTTATCGTTGGTTTTGAGTCTTATGCCAGTGTGCAATATGAAAAGGCCAGCCTCTGCAATGTTGACTATGATAAGACGGGAGCACCGAGAAAAGAGACTCGTTATATCTCCCCTGCTATGCCTCAAACGTAATTTGTCAAGAGAAATGCGAAAATTTTTATAAATTTTTTAGTACAGGGCGGGGCAGCCAGGGAGAGCGGCGGCGAAAAGCTCCGCCGCGGTATGAAACCGAATATTTTCCGGGGATAGTTGTTGATCCAGTCTGTGGTCTCCCGGAGCTTTTTCTGGGAGACCCGCTTAAAGTCCGTCCCTTTTGGGTGGCGGCGGGTCATTCCGTTTTGCTTTTCGTTGGATCCCCGCTCGCTGGAGCTGTACGGGTGGCAGTAGCAGAGCGTCGTCCGCTTTTTCCCGCGGCGGAGACAGGACCGCTCCAGGCCCTCGTTGTCCGCAAACTCGGAGCCGTTGTCGACGGTGATTGTCTGGAATACGGTCGAGAACATGGTTCTTTGACCAGCCTCATGATACCGCACTCTTTCGCTTTGAGCGCCTATCCCCATCAGCTTTGGTGCAATCAGAAACGGCGGCTGTGGGGAAATCCTATATCCCAATACGATTCGTGACTTGATAGACTTCTCTCTCCGGGAGTGCGTCAGACGGGACATTCCGGTTCGGTACTGTAGAAACTGTGGGAGATACTTCCCCATCACCGGACGGATCACGGCGGAGTATTGCAGCCGTCCCGGCCCGTCCGGAAAGCTCTGCCGCAGCACCGCCCCTGTCCGAAAGTGGGCGGAGAGCCGCCGGAGCGACCGGGTATTCCAGGAGTACCGCCGGGAGTACAAGCGCCGCTTTGCCTGGATCAAATCTGGAAAATACACAGAGAAGCAATTTGCCGCCTGGCACAAAGCGGCCAAGGCCAGGAAGAAAGACTGCGGCCAGGAACATATCTCCCTGGATGCGTTCAAGGAGTGGCTCAAGGATGCATAACCATGAGACAAAGCCCGGGCGAGATTTTTTAGTAAACACGGACGCTTTATCCACTCAAAGTTCTTCCAAGGCGGCAATCTCTGTCAGAAGCTCCTGTTTCCTCTGATAGAACATCAGGCTCTGGTTGTGCCTGAAATACGCGTCACAGCCAAATTTCGAGACAAACTTCGCGCAGTAATAGCGCACGGTCAGCTCCGTCACCAGGATCAGCAGCTCCTGTCCGTCTGCAAAGGCCTCCTCCGCGAATTGAAACAGATTCTCCAACCGGGCCTTGATCTTCGCGATTTCAGCCTTATGTGCCGCCGTAGAGGCGTCGTAAGATGCCTTGACCCGGCGGAACGCCTCCTGATTTTCCGAGACGCCGTCTCGTTTCAGCGCGTCGAGGATATCCTCCAGAAAGCGGATCACGTAATTGTAGGAATAGCTGGTCTCATAGTCGATGGAGTTTGCCTTCTGTCCCAGACGCAGGGCCGTTCGCTCCGCGTCCAGATGTTTGTGCAGGACGGTCACATAGGAGGCGTCCGCCTGGTTCAGTGCGGTTTTTACCTGCTTGAGGACCCGCAGGTTTTCCAAAATCGCGTTGTCCGTCTCCACTGCCCGCCGCATCTCCGCGTTCACGGCGTCGATCAGCAGCCCCAGCAGGCTGAGCCGCTCGTCAAACCGCGCCGCCCGCGCCCGGTCCCGAATGGAGCCGGAGGCCGCGCCGTTCAGGATGTCCTCGATCTGATAGTCGGATTTGTATTTATTGTAGAGGTCGTAGTAGACCGCAAACTCCCGGGCCACAGCGGGATTTTGCAGGTATTGGGCCGTGAGCTTCTGGTCTACGGTCAGGCCGTGGCGCTCGTAGAGCTTCATCATTTCCGACAAATCCTCCCAGCCCCGGGCGGTGACGAAGCTCTTGCGGTCCACTGTGGTTTCCACGATGTAAAAATAGTTCTTCTTGATTTCCAAAAACGTCATAATTGCCTCGTGGATGCCCTTTTTGTAGGCGTATTCCTTCCAGGCCTCATAATCCGGCTCCACATCCACCCGCTTCAGGCGGTCCCAGGTGACAATGTCGTATTCCCGGACGGATTTGTTATACTCCGGCGGGTTGCCCGCCGTGACGACAATACAGCCCTGGGGAATCCGGTGGGTGCCTACGACCTTGTACTG
>NZ_CAJMXG010000318.1:0-2799 GCF_905219725.1 Oscillibacter sp. CU971 | reverse complement strand
CTTCCGCCCGTCCGGCTGGCGCTCCCCGCCCCGGCGCGGCTCCTGGCGCTTCCCGCCCCCAAGGCTGACCCGGAACCGGCCCCCGCGCCGGTTCCGGGTCCCTGGAAGAAATGCAGCTTCTACACCATCCGCCGCGACAAAGAGGACGACAAACAGAAGCCGCACAAGGTAGACGGCTACACCGACGGCATTTATAACTACTACGCCATCGGCACAAGGTCCAAAACCTGGCACGCAGTCCACCCCGTTTTCGGTCNGTCCGTCTCCATGGCCGATACCCGGCAAGCCGCCCAGGCCCGCGCTTTGGAGCTGTCCGAAAAAGTCCGCGAGTTTGAAGCCAAGGCCGACGCGGACAAGCGCCTGCAAGCCTACGCCGATGCCATCCGCGTTGCCCAGGANGGCGGCAACCTGTCCCTGTTCTAATCATCCCCGCAAGGCCGACGGCATCCGCCGCCGCTGGTGCAAGTCCAGCCGCCCGGCATCNGGGCGGGCGCTCATGGNCCGCAAACCCAAAACCACATAACGGAGGTACACAAAATGTCAATCGGACGTGAGGACTACCAGGAGCGCAAGGAGGCCCGCATCGACCGCATGGAAGAACGCGCCGCCCGCGCCCAGGCCGAAAGCGCCGCCGCCAGCCACGCCGCCCACGAAATCATGCGGCACATTCCCCCCGGCCAGCCCATCCTTGTGGGCCACCACAGCGAGCGCCACCACCGCCGCGACCTGGACAAAATCGACCGCAATATGCGCAAGTCCATCGAGGCGGGCGAGAAAGCCGCCTACTATGCCAGCCGCGCCGCATCCGCCGCCAGCAACCGCGCGATCAGCAGCGACGACCCCGACGCCGTGGANAGGCTGGAAGCCAAACTTGCCAAGCTCCAAGCGGNCCAGGAAGAGGACAAGGCCCTCAACGCCTACTACCGCAAGCACAAGAGTGTCAAGGGCTTTCCCGGCATCAGCGACGAGGAAGCGGACCGCGCCGACAAGGAGCTTTCCGAAATGCGCGAGGGCATCCGCCGCCCGGTCCCGGCCTGGCAGCTCTCCAACCGCAACGGCGAAATCAAGCGCATCAAGGACCGTCTCGCCCAGCTCCGCAAGGTGGACGAAATGGAGCATACCGAAATCGAATTTGACGGCGGCATGATTATCACCAACGAGGACGTGAACCGCGTGCAAATCCTTTTCGACGAAAAGCCCGACGACGCGACCCGCTCCAAGCTGAAAAGCAACGGCTTCCGCTGGTCCAGAACGGAGGGCGCATGGCAGACCCAGCGAACCCCGCAAAGCCTCCGCCGCGCCTGCTACCTTCTCGGCATCGACCCGCCGAAACCGGCCCCGGCTCCCGCCGCCGACAGCGACGACGCCCAGGAAACCGCCCCCGACGGGCAAGCCCTTTTCCCCTTTTCGTGACCCGCAAGGCCGACGGCATCCCGCCGCCGCTGGTGCAAGTCCAGCCGCCGGAGCAATCTGGCGGGCGCTCATGGGCCGCAAACCCAAAACCAACCCAAGGGAGGCTGACAAAATGACCGAATACCTGAACACGGTAACAAACCCCGCCGCGCCCTGGTCCTTTATCGACGACACCGAGGAAAACATTCTGCAAGACCTGGCCGCGCACACCCTGGACCCCATCTTTGAGCTTTACGGCGACTTTGTGAACCCGTCCCCCGAATGGCTCTCCACGGAGAACGCGGCAAAATACGCCGGATGTACCATGATCTCCGGCAACTTCCGCGCCTATACCCACGCTTTCCGGCTTGTGACCGACGACGCCGCACTGATTGCCCGCATTTCCGCCGCCGTCCAGCGCAACAAGGCCCGCCCCGAATACCAGGAGGCCCGCCGGAAAATGATTGACGATCTCCCGGCGCTGACGTTCAAGAACGCCGCCGTAGGCCACTACTACCGCTTCTGTGACGGATGGTTTCGCTTAACCAAAATTATCCATCTGACGGAGGAAGATTGCAACCGCGACAGTCTGCTTTATATGGACCGCTACGAGGGCACCGACTGGAACGGCCACGCCATCGGCGGAGCTTTCCACGACGGGCGGGAAATGCCCACCTCCGCAAACTGGTCCATATACGCAGCGCCGAAAGAAATTGCCGACACCGCCGCCGACGGTCAAGCCCTGTTCCCCCTGGCCTGACAAACCGCCCGCCCCGGAGGTTACGAGGGCAGAAAGGATATAGCATGGCTATCAAGCTGGCAGAACACACCGACGGGACCCATATTTATATGCGTCTCCGTCTCGACAACAAGCGCATTGAGGAAATCGACGCCTACATCACCGAAACCGGCTGGACCTACCGCACCAGCGCAGACAACAACCCCGATTTCCCCAAGCCCGAAATCCGGGCGCAGATCATCAAGGCATTTCACGAACTCTATTGACCCGCAAGGCCGACGGCATCCGCCGCCGCTGGTGCAAGCCCAGCCGCCCAGCATCCGGGCGGGCGCTCATGGGTAAAGCAAGGACCCAAAACCAAAATGGAGGACCACAGCATGGGATATCACGGCTTCCGCTCCATCAAGGAGTACGAAAACGAATGCGCCCGTGTCGGCTTCATGACCCGGCGCGTACCCTTCCACGGCAACGACGGAGCGGCGTATTTTGCCCTTGTCACCGCCCCGCCGAAAACCGCCACCAGCATAGAGGCATGGACCCTCTTCACCGCCGACGAGGGCCGCGCCGTTCTGGACGGCATCATCAGCGGCGGCATGATGGACCCGGCCCGGTATCTGCGCGACGGCGTGGATGTGAACTATCTCGGCAAGCTAGCCGCACACGGCTAT
>NZ_CAJMXG010000317.1:0-2810 GCF_905219725.1 Oscillibacter sp. CU971 | reverse complement strand
AATTTCGTCGATTGTAATATCCGGCTGGGCTACGATCAGTTGGTCTATGCCCTGCAAATCTTCTTCCGTCAGGGCCGATTTCCTTTCACTGTTATTTTATTGGATTGCTATAAATTTCGATTTTTAGGCAGCCAAATTCGTGCACAAGAAAAAGAAAAAATCTAACCCAGCAAAAATTAGCTGATAAGACTGGTTTGGCAATTAGAACTGTGCAATAAACGGAGAAATGGAAGAAAAATACTATATACAACACACTTTCCGGGTTGGTCGAGTGCCTTGGCGTATCGGCAGACACATTGTTTCCAACAAAAACGCCGATTTCAGATGAAAAATTGCAGAATCTCATCAGAAAGGTCCAATTTTGTAATGAAAAGAACCAGGAAATACTGCTGAATACTATTAACTTTCTGGCGGATCAACTGCTGTCTGAGCAAGAAAATGCGGATTCCGATTAACTTCCAGCAGGGTATCATTTCTATCCCTGCTGGATTTTTTAACGAAAAAAGAGGCAGCAAGGGCAATCACGCCCTTGCTGCCATTATGGTCTGTTCAACAGAAAGTAGATTCGTGTGTTCGTTTTATTGGCCAGTCATTGCTTTTGATTGGCAGAATACGCATCGCGTATCCGTTCAAACGATTTTTGGCTGATTCCATGTTCCATGCGGCAGGCATCCTGCCCCGCTGTTTCCGGGTCAATTCCCGCGCCTATCAGCCATTGCGTAAAAAACTGATGCCGCTCATAGATTTTTTCTGCGACTTCCAGGCCCGCACCTGTCAGGTGGAGAAATCCATCCTGATCCACTGTCAGAAAGCCTCCATCCCGTAGAACTCCTACCGCATGGCAGATGCTGGGTTTGGAATACCCCATGTGCCGGGTGAGGTCAACGGAGCGGGCCATACCATACTTCTGCTGAAGCATTAAGACCGCCTCCAAGTAATCCCCGCCAGATGCGTGCAACCTTGCTCTTTGTCAGGAAATACCACAGCGTAATTGCGGCGGTTACGATCTGTGAAGAAACGGTGGCATAGGCCGCACCCTCAATTCCCTTGCCCTGGTCGCTCATTGCCATAATCATGATTGGGTCCAGGATGATGTTCAAAACCGCTCCGGTGCCGGTAATCAGCATGGCCTTTTTCAAAATGCCCTCTCCGCGCATAATCATGTTTGCAGACTGCGCGAAGTTGACAAACAGGGAACCGGCGAATATGATATGCAGATACCGTTCCGCATGGTTCAGAATCTCACCCTCCGCCCCGCTCAGTGACAAAAGCTGGCGGGTAAAGAGCATACCGAGAATCGTGATGACCGCTCCCAGGAGCAGATTCATGGCAATCAGATTACCCATGATCTTGTCAATGGTATCCTGGTCTTTCTTCCCAATGGCGCGGGACAGGACAGAGGCCGAGCCNACGCCGATCAGTGTGGACACGCCGGTGTTAATCAAGGTGAAAGGATAGGAAACGGAAACCGCCCCCATTGCAACCTCGTTGATAAGCTGTCCGACAAAAACCCGGTCCATGAAGTTATACAGTCCAACGACCACCATTCCGATGATGGCGGGAATGCTCAAAGAGAGCATGAGCTGAAACGGCGAAGCCGTCAGCAGTTGTGTGCGGGTATCTTGTTTTTGTGCCATGATGATTCCTCCGTTTTATGTCAGCGTCCAATTTTGGCTTTCGGTTTGCAGCTTGACCATCCGGGCAAAGGCTCCNTTCCGNNTCATCAGCTCCGCTGGAGTCCCTGNCTCAGCNACCGTACCGCGGACAGCACCACGATCTTGTTGGCGTTCTCCACCGTCCTCATTCGGTNGGCGATAATCAGCACTGTCTTTCGCTCTACCAGCCGGGAGATGGCCTGCTGGATCTCCGTCTCATTCTCCGCATCCAGAGAGGCGGTGGCTTCGTCCAGCAGAATGATGGGTGCGTCCTTCAAGAGCGCACGGGCGATGGAAATGCGCTGGCGCTCGCCCCCAGAGAGGGTGGAACCGTTTTCCCCAATCATAGTCTGATACCCCTGGGGGAGCTTTGCGATAAACTCATCGCACATGGCCTCCTTTGCCGCCTGTATGACCTCCGCGTCTGTGGCGTCCTTTCGGCCAANGCGGATATNTTCCATGANTGTGTTGTTGAACAGCATCACATCCTGGAATACGATGGAGTAGGCAGTCAGGAGTTTTTCCGGGTCAACCTTACTCACATCCACGCCGCCGACTGTGATCCGGCCCCGGTCAATATCCCAAAACCGTGCCGCCAGCTTGGCGGNGGTAGATTTGCCGNCACCGGAGGGGCCGATCAGGGCTGTAACCTCGCCCTGCTTGGCGGTAAAGGAGACATCCTTCAGTACCGTCTCGCCGCTGTTATAGGCAAAGCCCACATGGTCAAAGGTAATGTCGTAGCTTTTTGGCGAAAAGGCAGGTTTGCCCTCCTGGGACGGGGTTTCGTTAATCTCATTCATGCGGTCAATATTGATTTGCAGGGAATTCATCGCCGCCAGGTTTTGCAGGGCAAAGTTCATTGGCTCATAAATCCGGGAGACAAACAGCAGGAACAGGAAGAAGGTCACAAGGGAAAGCTCCCCGCTCATCAGACGCATACTCCCTACCAGGGCCACCGAGACGATTCCCAGCTTTAAGGAAACGCTGATTTAATCCCCCCAAATGATAAAAGATGTGATAAAATAAGGGAAAGGGGGCGCGGAGTATGAAACAGGAAAGTTTTAGCGATATGGAATATAGATGCCGGAAAAAGAAAACAAAACGGGAAGAATTTCTGGAAATCATGGACGAAATCATCCCATGGGAAGAATGGGT
>NZ_CAJMXG010000316.1:0-2811 GCF_905219725.1 Oscillibacter sp. CU971 | reverse complement strand
AGACAGTTATAGGGCAGTTCCCTGGAAAATAATACTATTTCTCTCCGTCCCGCTTCAGCCCTCCAGAAGCTCCTTCTCAAATCTTTCCTTTGCTGCTGTCCACTCTTTTTCGGCTTCTTCCTGAAGTTTCTTCACCTTTGATTGGACGGTGTGTATCCTTTTTATCGTCTACAACAGCGCACTGTCCCAAAGTGCCTCTTTGGGAAATAACAATATCCCCTGGGGTGACCTGCGTCCTGAATAAGCTGTTTCCCAATTCCTCTGATATATAAGTTAGATTGGAATAGTCTAAGTAGCCCTGCGGAGTAATATTGGTAATCCGCAAAAGCGGGATACCATTTTCTTGGTAATCCTCGCTTTTAATCGCACTGCCAAAGGGCCCGCAGATGACGTCAGCAATATCCCCAATTGTGGAAAGGCTTTCTCCAAATGCTGTTTTCAGTCTGTTTTCAAGCGCAACATATTCCGGCAGATTGTATTTAACATCTAACCGCTTTCTGAGTATCCCCCGTTTTACTGCGAAAACACAGAGCTCATCCTCGCCGGGGGTCAGGCAAAAAAAGGGGCCGGGTCCTCCTGAAATTTCTTGTACTGCGCAATGACTTCCTCTAACTGCGACTCGGTCTGCCGCCCCGTGGCGTCATAGCCGATCTGCTCCGGTGCGGCCATGAAAATCGCCTCGTTCTCGTCCGGCTTTTCGCTTCCTTTCCGCTTTCGCAGAAAAAGGATGGAGGCCTTTACGCCCGCCCCAAAATGGGCGAAGGCGCACTGCGGCAGGCTCACGACCGCCAAAAGCTGGAAACGCTCCAGAATGAAATCGCGCACATACTGGGTGGAACTGTTGGTAAGGATTCCGTCGGGCAGAATCACAGCGGCCTTGCCGGCGCCCGGCTTCAAAAACTCCCAGATGCGCTCAATGTAAAGCACCTCGGAGCTCTGGTTTTTGCGGGGTTTCTTTTTTCCCTTCGCATCACAGGTATTGCCAAAGCTGTAGTTCTCCAGATAAGGTTTTTCCGCCTTGTTGACGGTAGAGCCAAAGGGAGGATTGGTAAGAATCAGGTCAAATTTATTTTTCTGGAAAGCTGCCTTGTGGGCATGTATTTTGTCCATACTTTCCAGGGCGTCACAGCTGATGACATTTGTGTGCCCGTCGTCGTGGACAATCATATTCATTTTCGCGACCCGGGCAATCTCGTCGTTGATTTCGATTCCAAAAAGATGTTCCGCCGCGAAGTCGTGCCAGTATTTATAATAATCTACCGCCTGGGTGTCTTTGTCATAGTATTCCCCGGCCTGCGTGCGCATATAGTCCAGGGCGTGAAGCAGAAACCCGCCGGAGCCGCAGGCTGGGTCCAGCACGTCCCAGTCGTGCTCCGGCTCCATCATTTTTACAATAAATTCGATGATCGGGCGCGGCGTAAAATACTGGCCGAAGTCTCCCTTGAAAAATCCGTCCATGAACTGCTCAAAGGCGACACCTTTCACGTCAAGGTCCGTTTTATTCAGGTTGATTGATTCCAGATGGGAAACGACTGTGCGAAGCACCCGGTCATCCACCTTGATGGACTCCGTAAAAACGTCCGGGTCCTTGGTTTTCTGCTCGTCATATAAGACGTTGATCCGTTCCGCCAGCTTGGAGGACGGCTCATGGGTCTTGATTTGGAATTGATAAGGCTGCCCGTTTTTACGCGGCTTCTGCTCGTCGCTGATCTTCACAAAGATAAGCTTGCACAGCTCGCCAAACGCGGTGGGAGGGGACAGGCGGCCTCCGCCCCAGAGGGTCTGATGACATTTTTTGATGGCGGAAATCAGTTCTCCGCGCTCTATGGGCGCAATGTCGGAGGCCGGTTCGCCTTTTACGTTTACGCCGCCTTTATAAAAACGGAACTCCTGGGGCTTTCCGTACGCTTTCGGCAGGTCGGCGACAATGTTCTGTTCCCGCTCCAACGCGCCATACTTGTCCGATACATCCAGAACCCGGCGGGTACTGCCGGCAATAATGACCGCGTAAGAGGCCCGCAGCTTGACCCAGCTTGCGTTTCCAACGCCCTGTTCGATCGCTTGAGAAAATTCCGCGTCGGTCACACCATCCCTTTTGCACTCCACCACCGCGTAAGGACGTTTGCATTCGTCATCCTGAAATACTACAATGTCCGCTCTGTCCGTTGGAAGGCGGTCGGGAATTGTAACCTCGATTTTGATGCGTTCTGCGGGATATTCATAATGGTAAATCAATTCCGCCCAAAATTCAGCGCGGACCTTCTCTTCCGGGTCGCTGTAATTCTCCGTATGGCTGCCGGAGGAAGTATAGGTGATTTTTTCTTTTCCAGGCGCTCCAGTGATACGCGCGTATCCATCCTTGATGGCTCTTTCCAGGTTTGTCATGCGGCTCCCTCCGAAAATATATCTCTTAGATTTATGAACGGCTATCTTGCCTGAAGCTATTTTACAGGCTGTGAGTATATTTCCCGAAACAAGATGTCTGCGGTGATACTTCTATTATAGTGAAAGCTGCCGCAAATAGCAAGCATCCATACAAGCTGTTGAAGCTCATAACAGACATCATACAAACCGGCAAGCAATGCAGAGTGGTACCCACTCTGTCGCTTGCCGCTTGTTGGGCAATCCCCCAAGCCCCTTGAACGCACAAAAATTTTGTGCGGCTGCGCGTCCCTGAAGGGACGCTTTTTCTTTTTCCGGTTCAGTTGGGGCCTATAAAATAGAATCTGGTTTCAAACATATTTCGCGTTGACTGTGTTGCGGTTATGTGGTGCTATAAGCGTGAAAGGGGTAAGTATAGGGAAAAGGAAA
>NZ_CAJMXG010000315.1:0-2815 GCF_905219725.1 Oscillibacter sp. CU971 | reverse complement strand
AGGGTAACACTACCGGCTACGATTTTCAACGGATTTGAACCCGATTAGGCAAATCCCAAATCTCTATCGGATACAGGGGGAAGACAGCTATGGCAGAGGAACTGGTGCGCATCGAGCTGGACTACACCTATACCTACGACCAGTTCACCGTATTCTTCTACGGTAATCAGGTGTTTATAGGCAAGAAGGACTATCCCATAGGGCAGTGTTGCGTGGACGTCATGAACCTGGACGAGTCGATCCTGGACGAAATTGACCGGCGCGTCAGACTGTTCATCCCCGCCGCCCGGAAGCTGCCCGCAGAAAAAACAGACAGCGCCGCCGCTCTTGCGCAGGAGCGGCTGAACGCTGTCTGGGAACTTATCTTTGCTCTGCCGGTCTACCGGGATCTGAAAATGGACGAGGCGTGCTGTTTCCATACCTTTCAACGACTCATGGCAAACAAAGAGAAATGGGCTCAGGTACAGGACCCGGCTTCGGAAGGTTATGGCATTTATCAGGGAATGATATCAGGCTTGGACTGTTTTGTGGACGGCCTCCGCAAATTGCGAAAGCAGATTTCCGTAATGACAGAGAAATACTTTGAGCCGCTAGAGCGGAGGAACAGCGGCGCTTACGCCGAGGCCTACGCTCGCTTCTATTCGGACATGCTCCACCTTGACGCCTGGGTTTGGAACGAGGAGTTTGAACAGAGTTTCCCCATGGAGGTCAACTTTGTACCCATGCTGCATCAAACGGAAGAGGGCAAAATCTTCTTGGCGGAGAAATCTACGTTCAACAGTCTGACGGATTTTTTGCGGACGGAGTTCTATCGGGGCTTGGCCCTGAGCAACGCCCCGCGGCAGTGCCATAACTGCGGGCGGGACTTCCTGCTGACCGACGGGTACAACACCTGCTACTGCAATAACGTTGCTCCCGGTGAGCTGGAGCGCACCTGCCGGAAGGTGGGTGCCCATCGTAAGGAGGCTCTTGGAAAAGCGAACCGCACTCCGGCCCGGAAGGAGTATGACCGGACTTACAATCGGTTGAAAGTCAGAAAGCAGAGAGGGAAGATCAGCGCGGATGAGTGGAACGCCGCCGTGGCGAAAGCGCAGGAGCTGCTGGAGCGCTCTGAGCGCGGGGAGTTGACAGATGAGGAACTGAAGCGCCGGTTTGAAGAGTTCTGAGCGTGGGACTATTCTTTATTATGAAAACCCACCTCCACCAGGGCGCAACAAAACGACCCGCCGTGGCAGAGTGCGCCGGGCTGTCAGGAAGCGGATGTTTCAGATAGAGGCGGGTGAGGCATTCGGTTCCCATCCCAATGCTTGCAAGCGTTTCAGATAACTGCGGATCTTGTGCTCCCGGTAGAAACCGTCGAAATAATCCGCACCCAAATCACGGAAGGGAACCTTGTTCTTGAGAATGTGGTAAATGGCAATGAGCATAGAGTGCGCCACAGCCATTGCCGCGCGGTTCTTTCCCCGCCTGGCCGCAATGCGCTGATACTGTGCGGAGAAATAGGAGCCTTTACTCCGGCTGGCGGATTTGGCGCACTGCACCAGCATGGATTTGAGCGTTGGATTGCCTTTTCGCGTTCTGCCGTGGTAACGCTTTCCGGCGCTCTTATGATTGCCCGGACAGACCCCGGCCCAGGAGCACAGGTGAGCACTGGAGGGGAAACGGCTCATGTCTGTACCAATTTCAGCCAGAATGACCTCCGCGCT
This sequence comes from Oscillibacter sp. CU971, assembly GCF_905219725.1. Taxonomy (NCBI): domain Bacteria; kingdom Bacillati; phylum Bacillota; class Clostridia; order Eubacteriales; family Oscillospiraceae; genus Oscillibacter; species Oscillibacter sp. CU971. The sequence goes on along the minus strand of NZ_CAJMXG010000315.1, from coordinate 1,109 downwards.
GCGCTGTCCAATTCCGGGCATCCGGCACAGTTCTACGATGTCCGGCTGGGCCTGTGTCATGTACGCTTCCGCCATNNCGTCCAGCTTATGGATGCGNTGGTCCAAATCGCTGATGTGGTCAAGAATCTGGGCCAGCAGTTCCCGTTGCAGCGGCGTGATGATTCCGTCCAGGGACGCCATGATCTCATCCAGTTTGGGCAGANGGCTGTGGTGGAGCNGCTTGGCAATCTCCCCGCAGTCATCCAGTGGCTCTCCTGCGGCCAGCCGTTCCAGCAGGCGCCGGGCGCTCTTGCCCTGAATGTCCTTTATCACGCTGCCCAGTTTGATGTTGGCCCCCTCCAGCACCTTTTGCAGGCGGTTCAGCTCCCGGCTGCGCTCCTCAATGATGCTCTTACGGTAGCGGGTCAANTCCCGCAGCTCCCGCTGCGCCCGGTCAGGGACGAAGCTGGCCCGCAAAAGGCCGTGCTGGAGCAGGTCCGCGATCCACTCCGCGTCCTTTACATCGGTCTTCCGCCCCGGCACCNCCTTCATATGTGCGGCGTTAACGATAATCGCATCCAGGTTCAGCAGCTCGAACAGGTTATACAGGGGCTTCCAATAGGACCCTGTACTTTCCATGGCAGCCATCTCGCAGCCCGCCTCCGACAGCCAGCTGGCCAACGCTTTGATTTCGCAAGTCATAGTACCAAACTCCCGCAGCTCCTGTTTCCCGCCTCTCCGCAGGCAAGCTACGATAAGAGATTTGTGTACGTCGATCCCACAACAGCACCGATAGACAACTTCCATCTTTGGGCCTCCACTTCTGTTGTCACGGTGTGCTCTCCTATAGCTTCACTTTACTATGCGTCCTTCTGCCCTGCTGGACGGGACAATTTGTGGTTCAACGGGAGAGCATTTTGCCAATTTGTTTAGCGCGCTCATGGCGGCAAAGAAAAATCGGCCTTGTACCGTGCCCCTTTATTCTACCACTCCTCTCCCGTTTTCGTCCCTCGTGATGCGGACCTCCTGCGTGATATTTGTTTATAGCGGCGCAGTTTCTGAACGGCCCGGCCCCTTCCGCCGCTGTGCGGCAAAAAATTTTTCTCTTTGGCTGTGGTATTTTCCCCGCC
>NZ_CAJMXG010000314.1:0-2830 GCF_905219725.1 Oscillibacter sp. CU971 | reverse complement strand
CCACGGAGCGGCCCGCGCCCAAGGTGGACCGGGAGGAGCGGTAGCCCTCTGGACACCGTGTCCAGAAGCGGGAGGTGATGATTTTTGGTAGATGAAGATATTTCCCGGCGGACGATAGCCCTTTCCATCCGAACGGGGAAGCTGACGGCGCGGACGCTGGCCTGGGCGCTGCGGGCGGCGGGCCAGAAGATCCAAAAGGAGCGGCAGGCCCACCAAACGCCCCACGGCAGGCAGACCGTCCGGCAGCTCATGAAGCAGGGCGAGGCGACCAACAGCCTCCCCGTGGAGGCCCCCAGGGAGTTTGACCGAGTGGCCCGGCGCTGGAATGTGGACTACGCCTTTTTCAAAAACGGCGAGGGAAAGTATCTGCTGTTCTTCAAATCCAAGCAGGCCGACGCCATTACCGCCTGTTTCGGGGANTACTCCCGCCGTGTCATGGACCGGCCCAGGGTGCGGCGGGTCCCCATTCTGGAGCGGATGAAGCGGGCNGGGGNACTGCTGCGGGGCCAGGAGCGGACCCAGGAGCGGAAAAAGGAGGCGGCCCGTGAAGAAAGGTAGCTTAAAAAAGTACATTCTCCCCAATATGCCCTATGTGTTTATGGCCTGGGCCTGCCTCAAATTGGGAACGGCCTACCGTCTGGCGGCTGGGGCCAATGCCGGGGAGAAGCTGGTGGGCATGATGAATACCATCAACACGGCTTTTGCTTCCCCCGCCCCTGGGCTGGTCCCGGCGGACTGGCTGGTAGGGATTGCGGGGGCGGCAGCCATCCGGCTGTTCGTCTACGTCAAGGCCAAAAACGCGAAAAAATTTCGCCGTGACGAGGAGTACNGCAGCGCGCGCTGGGGTGGCCCTAAAGATATAGCCCCTTTCGTCGATCCCAGGTTTGAGAAAAACGTCATTCTCTCCGGGACGGAATTTCTCACCACCAACACCCGGCCCAAGAACCCGGCCAACGCCCGGAACCTCAACGCCTGCGTGATCGGCTCCTCCGGCTCCGGCAAGACCCGCTTCTGGCTCACGNCCCAGCTCCTCCAGGCCCACTCCTCCTATGTGGTGGTGGACCCCAAGGGCGGGGTGCTGTCCCAGATGGGCTATTTCCTCCAGCGGAAAAAAGGGTANAAAATCAAGNTTTTCAACAGTATCGACTTCTCACGCTCCATGCACTATAACCCCCTGGCCTATATCAAAAACGAGGCGGATATTCTGAAATTCGTGAACACCCTGATTGCCAACACCAAGGGGGAGGGCAAGGAGGGGGACCCGTTCTGGACCAAATCGGAAACGCTTTTATACTGCGCCCTGATTGCCTATATCATCTTCGAGGGGCCGGAGGAGGACCGGAACATGAACACGCTGGTAGACATGNTNTCGGGAATGGAAGTGAAAGAGGACGACCCGGNTTTTATGAACGCCATCGACTATATGTTCAAGGGCCTGGAGAAGCGCAAGCCGGANTGCTTCGCCNTGAAGCAGNACAAGAAGTACAAATTAGCCAGCGGCAAAACCGCCCGCTCCATACTGATTAGCTGCGGGGCGCGGCTGGCTCCCTTTGACATTCCCCAGCTCCGGGAGATCATGAGCTATGACGAAATGGAGCTGGACCGCCTGGGGGACAAGCGGACGGCGGCTTTCTTCATCATCAGCGACACGGACACCACCTACAATTTCATTGTGGCCCTGGCNTTCTCCCAAATGTTCAACCTCCTGTGCGAGAGGGCGGACAATGTGCATGGGGGCCGCCTGCCCCACCACGTCCGGGTGCTGTGGNACGAGGCCGCCAACACGGGGCAGGTCCCGAACCTGGAGAAGCTGGTGGCGGTGATCCGCTCCCGCGAGGTCAGCCTGACCCTGTTCTATCAGGCCCAGTCCCAGTGCAAGGCCATTTACAAGGACAACGCCGAGACGATCATGGGCAACATGGACAGCGTGGTTTTCCTGGGCGGGCGGGAGCACTCCACCGTCAAGGAGATTTCCGAGGCGTGGCTGGGCAAGCAAACCATTTCCATGCAGACCGACAGCCGGTCCCGCGGGCAGTCCNAGAGTTACAGCCAGAACACCCAGCGCCTGGGCCGGGAGCTTATGACCATGGACGAGCTCACCNCGATGCGCGGCGACAAATGTATTTTACAGCTCCGGGGGCTGCGGCCCTTTTTCTCCCCCAAGTACGACTTGAAGCAGCACCCCAATTACCGCTATACGGCGGAGGCGGACAAGAAAAATGCCTTTGACCTGTCCCGCCTGATCTCCCGCCGTATGGAGAAGCTGGACCCCGACGAGCGATACACCGTGTACGAGGCGGACGTGCCGGACGAGGNGGACATAGGCGAGGACGAGGACATCTTCAACTATGACGACCTGGACGACCCGGACGCCTTTGTATAACCTCTGGACACCGTGTCCAGAGCGTTCCTGCCGCCTGACAAGGGCGGCTTTTTTCATGGCCGGGATGATATTCCCGGAGAATATGGAGGTTTATATGGAGTTCTTTTCTTCCGCTATCACCACCTTGCAGACCCTCGTTGTGGCCCTGGGCGCTGGTCTGGGCGTGTGGGGCGTCGTCAATCTCCTGGAGGGCTACGGGTCCGACAATCCGGGCTCCAAAAGCCAGGGCATGAAACAGCTCATGGCGGGCGGCGGCATTATCCTGCTGGGCACGACCCTCATTCCCCTGTTGTCCGGCCTGTTCTAAGGGCGACGCTTCATGGGATTTCTCACCGACTGGATCACGAACTGGCTCAAGGAGCTGCTGACCGGCGGGATCATGGACAACCTGTCGGGGCTCTTTGATACAGTAAACGCCCGTGTCGGGGAGATCGCGGTACAAGTGGG
>NZ_CAJMXG010000313.1:0-2877 GCF_905219725.1 Oscillibacter sp. CU971 | reverse complement strand
CATGTATTCGCCACTAATGCTCTGGAGCATGGGATGGATGTAAAGACCCTGTCCACCATCATCGGTCACGTCTCCAGCGCCACTACACTGAACGTTTACGCCCATGTCACAAGCGATATGCAGAGGCAAGCCGCCGCCAAAATTGACCAAGGCATTGGTAAAGTAGAGATTTCCGCAGAGAATCCCCAGGCTACAGCCAGCCGCACCATGACAGATTTCAAACCCAAGCGGGGCAAGCGCCGCTACTGGGGCAGCGGATACCTGGGTCAGACCAAAGGTGGTCGCTGGAACGGAAGGTACACGGTGACCTGGCCCGATGGGACAAAGCGCACCCGAGACATCTACGCTGATACGGCGGAAGAATGCGAAAAACTGCTGGCAGTAATGATAACCGAGATGAAAACGGAGGTGGCCGCTGAAAAGGAGCGGCTGAGGGCAGAGAATAGAGCAAGCTGAGAACTGCGGCCCACCGGAATAGCCCGGTGGGCCGGTTTTCTCTGTCTGTGGGCAAATATGTGGTCAAGGAGTACCCAGCCGTACCCAAAAGGCAGAAATTGTCACGAGAATGGCAGGTCTGAAACAGTTAATGGAGATTTTCAGGGCCATAAATCAGCCCTTATCCTCAGAGCAGCGTGTGCGCTGGTACAAACAAAGAGTACGCCTGGCACCAAAGTCCGAAATACAAATTTGAACTTTCTGATAACTCGGGGAAAGCTGCTGGATATTGAGGCCAGCAGATGGTAATGTGTGTCGCTGACAGGAGGTGGCACATATGGAGTACGAATACATGAGAGCTCTGCGCCAGAGATTTTTTACGGAGCCGGATGTGGCATTGCAGAAGGAGGTTGAAAAAGGCTGGCGGAGTCTTTCGGAACGGGTAAGCAAAGAGGACCAAAGACGAATCCTCGGGCTGGTGGATCTGCAAGCGGCTCTGCTGGAGGAAACCACGCTGGCGAGTTTCGTGTCAGGGTTCCAACTGGCCCTCGGGATCGCCGGGGAGATAACGCCCTACTCCTTCGCCAGCGATGAAGAAGATCGGGCAGAAGAGAGGAGGGATCATCGTGGCGAAGCGTAGAGCGAACGGCGAAGGGAATATTCGCAAGCGTAAGGATGGCCGCTGGGAAGGGCGCTACACGGCGGGCTACGATCCCGAAACCGGAAAGCGAATCACGAAAAATGTGCTGGGCAAAACCCAGGCGGAGGTCAAGGAAAAACTCAAAGGAGCGCTGGAGGACAACGAGCGAATCGACGCCGCCAAAAGCCGGGACCTCACGGTAGGTCAGTGGGCCGCGCTCTGGTTCGAGAACTACGCGAAGCCCTCCATCCGGGAGAGCACGGCGGAACACTACCGCAATTTCGTCGAGAACCATATCGTGCCCGACATCGGAAAGATCAAACTCCGCAAACTCACAACACTGGACATCCAGAAATTCTACAACCGGACTCGGGAAAGCGGCCGCATCCTACGTTATGAGGGCATGGAGGCTTCGGGACTCAGCAACAAGACAATCCGCAGCCTACACGCAATGCTCCGGCAATGCCTGGACCAAGCGGTGATGGAGCGGCTGATTCCGTACAATCCCGCCGCCAACTGCAAGCTGCCGCCGAAGGAGAAGAAGGAGATGCAGATCATCCCGCCGGAAAAGCTGGGGGACTATCTGCGGGCGGCAGAAGAGCGCGGTGTCCTCCCGATGTTCTATCTGGAGTTGACCACCGGACTCCGACGAGGGGAGCTGCTGGCGCTCCTCTGGACAGATCTGAACGTCAAGGAAAAATGCCTGACGGTTTCCAAGTCTGTCGCCAGGGGTAAAGGGGAGTTGCGAGTGACGGAGCCGAAGACAAAGAACTCCGTAAGGACCGTCTATATTGACAACGAAGCCATTCGCCTCCTGGTAGAAGACCGCAAAAACCATCCGTTCAGCCCCTACCTGTTCCCGTCTCCAGTGACAGGTGGGATGTACGGCCCGGACTGCGTGGGCAGAATCCATAAGAAGCTGCTGAAACGGGCGGGCATCGAGGAGCATGTCCGATTCCATGACCTGCGGCGGACCTTCGCCACGATGGCTCTGCAAAACGGCGTGGACATCAAAACGGTCTCCGGGATGCTGGGACATTACTCGGCGGAGTTCACGCTGGACGTCTATACCAACGTGACGAAGGAAATGCAGAAAGACGCCGCGAAGAAAATCAGCGGCTTCATGGCGGAGGTCATGTAAACGTCAAGCGCCGGAGAGCAGGGAATCTGCTCTCCGGTAGTCATATCAACGGTTTTCAAGCAGTAAGCAAGAGGTTTTTATTCCAAGAGAAAACAATTTTACGCCACCGCCCGGTTTTGAGCGGCGGCTTATTCTTTAGTAAACTTTTTAAATGCAAATTTTCGGATATTAGGGTAGGCTGACTTGTCAACCTGTCTGGCAGCAGTAACAAGGCCACGTAGACGCTGGCGACTTTTTTTATCAGTAGGATTATTGCGAAGATACTCATACTCAGCCACAATCTTTTTCCTTAGTGAATTTTTGACTGTGGCTTTTCCCTCGCTATTTATAATAACACCTGTCACTAATTTGGGATATGCTCTGGAATATCCTTTCACCTTTTTCCGTGAAACTTGGTAATTATATTTTTGGATAAGTGCCAATACCGATTTTCTAAATTCCGAGGATATTTTATGTTCACTTGAAAATACCACATCATCTACGTAGACAGTCATTATCACATTGTTCTTATCTGATAACGCCTGTAATTCATCAAACATTTTATGATTAACCAGGTATGAAAGAATTTGACTTGTTGGAGATCCGGAAATTAGATGATTATAACATTTAACCCCTTTCGCTGCCAAAAAATCGTAAACTTCCAAAAGGCCCTCTTGATCGA
>NZ_CAJMXG010000312.1:0-2907 GCF_905219725.1 Oscillibacter sp. CU971 | reverse complement strand
TTTTCTGATGCAGTTTGACATTTTGGGGACTGTCGCCCGGCCCGCACGTCCAGGGCCCTCAAGGGTTGCATTTGACCATGCAATTTTTGACCCGGAAAAAGGTACTTGTAGGGGCGGGCCCGCATGGTCAACCCGTGCGGACGGAATCACAATTTTCTTGGCGGAAATCACCCCGGAAAGGAGGCGATAAGGCCAAAATGACAACGGAATATCTGTTAAACGAGCAAATGGAGCACGTTTTGGCGGCGTTAACCCCGCAAAATGCGCTCATCATGCGGACGCTTTTACATACCGGGATGCGGCTGTCGGACGTGCTGGCCCTCAAAACGGCCCAGCTCCGGTCTTCTGGGTGGTACACGGAGGGCANGACGGGCNAGCGGCGGCGTTNTGGTCTTCCGGCGGAGCTTCTGGAAAGCATAAAGGCCCAGGCGGGCCCAGAATGGGCCTTCCCTGGCCTTTCACCCCGTGGGGGCCATAAGACACGGCAAGCGGTCTGGAAGGATGTTAAGAGGGCTTCTAGGGCCTTTAGACTGCCGCAAAACGTGGGCCCCCACTCTGCGAGGAAGATTTATGCAGTTGACCTTATGGCGAAGTATGGAGATATCGAGAGGGTCCGCAGAGCGTTGAATCACGAGAGCAGTACCGTGACGGCGATCTATGCCATGGCCGACATGCTGACGGAGCGGCGGCTGGCGGTACGCCGCCGCCGCTCTAAGTCCTCGGGGGCTAGGAGCAGGGGCCAGCAGTGACGGCCACCCGGCGGCGGGGCCAAGGGCCCCACCCCGCCGCCGGGTGGGGAGCACGGGGCGGCACCAAGCCAGGGCAAGCACCAGGCCAGGCCCCCGAGGGGGGGCCCCGCCGCCAGCGCCCAGGCCGGGCACGGGTGGGCCCCCGAGGCGGCGGGGGGGCAGGAACCAGCCGCCGACGACCGCCGCAAGGGGCCGGCGGCCCGCCCCGGCGGGCGGCGCGCGGGCGCGACAGCCGGGGGGGGCCCAGAAGGGCCCCCGGAGCCCGGAGGCCCCGCCAGGGGCCGGAGGGGCCCGCAAAGAGGGCCGGACGGCCCGCCCGGATGGGCGGGACGACCGGACCGCGCCGCATACCGCCGAGGCCCCGAAGGGGCCAGCGGGGCGGAGGCGGAGGCCCCGGCGGAGGCCCGAACAGGGCCGGAGGGGGGCCCCCAATGCCGCCCCGCCCACACCAGGCCGTCAAGCAAAAAAAGGCCCCCCGGACGGGAGGACCGGGCCGAAACCCGGAAAGCATTGCGGCAGTAGGGCTGGCCCCTAGTCTTAGGTATTAACTTGATACAAATGAGCTTAATTTCCGCAAAAGGGGCCCCAGGGGNGGCCCCCGGCGGTCGCCGCCTATGAACAATTTTCGCAAAAAAAGCTGGACAAAGCCGCCTCACTGTGGTATTCTGCAGGTGTCTAGTCAACAGCATACCAGAGGGGCGACTTCTACCCCCTTCACGAAGGAAGGTTGTACATGNATCNTAANACGTATGACAGCNAATTGNAAGTGGCAGTTTCTCCCGAAGGGGAGATAGTGACCCTCCAGGACGACCGTTTCCCGTGGGCCGAAAGGAAGGTGAAGACGGTGAGGCTGGCGAAGCTCTACCAGAAAGCCGGGTATCCGGAGTACTCGCAGAAAGCGGCGACGTGCTCCACCTGGTTGCAGTACGGCGTAAGCGCCGACGGGAGCAAGCAGCTTTCCGCCGCCAATTTCTGCCAGCTCCGCCTATGCCCGCTCTGCATCGCCCGGAGGGCGAAAAGAGCGGCGTACAAGCTAAGCCAGGTCTTGGACCTGGTGGNGGGGGAGCACGGGGCCCTGTTCCTGTTCCTGACCCTGACGGTCAGGAATGTCCCAGGGGAGGCCCTGGGGGATACCCTGGGGGAGCTGGTCAGGGCATGGAATCGCCTTACCAAGCACCGTCAATTTGAGCGGTCCGTCAAGGGCTGGTTTAGGGCTATCGAGATTACCCGGAATCCGAAGGACGGGACGTATCACCCGCATATCCATGCCATCCTGGCCGTGCCGCCTGGGTACTTCACCAGGGGGGAGGGCCTGTATATCGAACAGTCCGAGTGGGTGGACCGCTGGCAGAAGGCCCTTCGGGCGGACTATAGGCCGCTCGTAAGCATCCAGACGGCGAAAGCCAAGGGGGAATACGTGGGAGGCCGTGCCGCCGCCGTGGAGGCGGCAAAGTACGCCGTGAAGGACNGCGATTACATAGNCGACCGCCTGTCGGAGGCGGAGGCGGTGCGCATTGTAACCGACTACACGGAGGCCCTTCACCGCCGCCGTTTAACGGCCTACGGCGGGTGGCTGAAAGCCGCCGCCAAGGCCCTGGAGGCCGAAGACCTGGAAGACGGTGACCTGGTACACGTCGACGACACTGTCCGGGAGGATGTGGCGGAGCTCATCGAAACTTACAATTGGCATTTCGGAGCCGGGGACTATGTGCTGACAGCCCGTCAGGTGAACCCTCTGAAGCTCCAGCGGTAGAGGGTAAAGGGAAAAGGCTTTACAAGCTCCTTGTTATCATGGGTTGAAACAGCCCACCGATTACAAGGAGCTTGTAATTTCGTCCGATTCTCGAACGATTGTTCTATTTTTTTCTCGAACGATTGTTCTATTTTTTCGAGGAGATGGGAGAGGCCCAAAGGGCCGGGTCCCATGTGTGCCGCCTCCCCCGTCCCGCCCCTGCGTCCGCCGTCAGAGGGGGGACAAGGCCGGAGCGTTGCCGGGCCTCCGTGGGCTGGCCCTCTCCCCTCCGCTTGTCGACCGAGGCCCCCGGCCCCAGCTCCCGNAAAAGCCGCCCGAAGAGGGCGGCTTTTCTGATGCAGTTTGACATTTTGGGGACTGTCGCCCGGCCCGCACGTCCAGGGCCCTCAAGGGTTGCATTTGACC
>NZ_CAJMXG010000311.1:0-2909 GCF_905219725.1 Oscillibacter sp. CU971 | reverse complement strand
TTTTCCTCCTTTGTCAACCCCTTTTTACATCTTTTTTTGACTTTATCTTCTCCTTATTCCTAACTTAATGACATTACCCAGCTTGCCTTTTACTGCGGCTGGCCCAAGGCGTGGAGTACCTTCCCGCTGATNCAGGAGGTCTATGGCGAGGATGATGGCGTAGACCCCGACCAGCTGTCTTGCTTCCCGGTAGGGGAAAAGAATGACACTTTCGCCCGGTATTTTATTGGGCAGAGCTACCTTGCCCCTCTGTCTACCCAGCAGGTGCCGGTATTCAACGTGACCTTTGAACCGGGGTGCCGGAATAACTGGCACATCCATCACGCCGAGGACGGCGGCGGACAGATGCTGGTCTGCGTCAGCGGCCGGGGCTGGTATCAGGAGTGGGGCCAGGAGCCGCGAGAGCTGCGCCCCGGTGATGTAGTGAACATCCCCGCTGGTGTGAAGCACTGGCACGGTGCGGCCAAGGATTCCTGGTTCCAGCACTTGGCCGTAGAGGTCCCCGGCGAGGGTGGACGGACCGAGTGGTATGAGGCGGTAGACGAGGAGCAGTATAGCGTTTTGAAATAAAATACGGCAGATAAAAGGCTGAGGCATGGAACCTCAGCCTTTTTTGATGCCTGTCAGTGTCAACCTTTGACTTGATACTGATGAACTAATCGAGACTTCTGTTTTCTGCCTCCGTGCGTTAAAATCAAATCGTAGCAAGGAATAACAGCAATCACGGCAGAAAGGAATCACGATGGAACAGCGAGTATTAGGGCGCGATTTGAAGGTTTCAGCCCTTGGCCTTGGGTGCATGGGTTTCTCCCATACCTACGGTGCGCCCACAGATCGAACCGAGGCCATCCGCTTGATCCAGCAGGCGGCGGATATGGGCTATACCTTCTTTGATACCGCCGAGGTCTACGGAACGGCGGACAATCCCCACCACAACGAGGAATTGGTGGGAGCCGCGCTGCGGTCGCAGCGGGAGCAGGTGGTCATTGCCACCAAGTTCGGCATCCANTTTGACATGGGCAGCACGGCGGTAAACAAGCCCCTTGTACCGGATTCCCGGCCCGCAGTGATCCGAACCTCCGTGGAAAATTCTCTGCGGCGGCTGGGGNCGGATCACATTGACCTCTACTATCAGCACCGGGCTGACCCCAATGTGCCGGTGGAGGAAGTGGCCGGGGTAATGGCCGATCTGATCCGAGAGGGCAAGATCACCCATTGGGGCCTGTCCGAAGCGACTGAGGACACTATCCGCCGCGCTCACGCCGTCTGCCCGGTAACAGCGATTCAGAACCGCTACTCCATGATGGCACGGTGGTATGAGGACCTGTTCCCGGTCCTGGAGGAGCTGGGCATCGGCTATGTGGCGTTCTCCCCGCTGGCAAACGGCCTCCTCTCCGCACAGTACGGAACAGAAACCAAGTTTGAAGCCGGGACGGACTACCGGAGCGTCATGCCGCAGTTCACCCCGGAGGGTATGGAGCAGAACCGGGCGCTGCTGGAATTGCTCCACCGGCTGGCTGCGGAGAAGTCTGCAACACCTGCGCAAATTTCCCTGGCATGGATGCTGCGCAAGAAGCCGTATATCGTCCCGATTCCCGGCACCCGCAAGCTGGAACGGATGCGGGAGAACGCGGGAGCGGCGGATACTGTGCTGACAGCTTCCGAGGTGCAGGCACTGGACAATGCGCTGGACACTATGGAGATGTCCCGGGTGTTCGGCGGTACAAAAATCACAAAATAGGAGGTTTCCCACCATGAAAAAAATGAAACGTATTTGGGCGCTGCTTTTGACCGCAGCCACGATCCTCTCCCTGCTGGCCGGGTGTGCCAGCACTCCCACTCAGCCTGCGGGGGACAACAACGCCCCTCCCACGGTTCAGCCCAATGAGCCGGTCAACCCTTATCCCGATGCGCTGGTGATCGCCGAGCAGGGGATGTTCTCCGCCGGAGGCACGGTGCTGACCTCTGAGGGGACCTTTGACGTTTCCAACTACTATATGTCCAGGGAAGGTTCCACCTCCCATGTGGATCACGCCAATGTGTTCTATCAGATTCCGGCAGAGGAGAGCGGTCTGCCCATGGTGTTCCTCCACGGCTACGGTCAGTCCCGCATGGGCTGGATGACCACCCCGGACGGACGCCCCGGTTGGTCTGACCTGTTCCTGCGGATGGGCCACAGCGTGTTCCTCATCGACCAGCCCCGCCGTGGGGAGGCCGGACAGACCTCCGTGGCCGGGACCATCAGCACCGAACCCTCTGACCAGACCTGGTACACTCAGTTCCGTATCGGCACTTATCTGGACAATACTTTCACCTACAACGAGGGTTCTCAGTTCCCCACGGGAGAGAATGTGCTGGATCAGTTCTTCCGTCAGATGACCCCGGACACCGCTATGGATTCAGCGAACGGCGATCAGAACATTGACACGACCATAGTGGCCCAGGCGGTAGCGGCAACGATTGATGAGGTCTATGCGCGGACCGGGAAGGATTCTGTTCTTGTCACCCATTCCCAGGGCGGTATGCCCGGTTGGGAAACAGCCCGGTATACCGATCACATTGCCGCAATCGTGGCGATTGAACCGGGAATGGCCCCGATGGTAGACAGCGAGGACTATGCCGCCCTGCTGGAGAAAAATATCCCCGTTACATTCTACTATGGCGACTACATTGGCGAGGAGTTCCCCGATGTTCCGGCAGCAGGTATGTGGGGCATGATGGCCTCCAGCGCGGACGCTTTCACAGCGGCTTACACAGCGGCGGGCGGGAGCAGTACCGTGGTGCATCTGCCCGAAGAAGGGATCACCGGCAATGACCACTTCATGTTCCAGGACTTAGAAGCTGTACCAATAGGCTAAAACCGCTTGAGTAAAGTGCTGAAAGCAGCAATGGTGCAAACAGCTTGTGCA
>NZ_CAJMXG010000310.1:0-2919 GCF_905219725.1 Oscillibacter sp. CU971 | reverse complement strand
CTGCACAAGCTGTTTGCACCATTGCTGCTTTCAGCACTTTACTCAAGCGGTTTTAGCCTATTGGTACAGCTTCTAAATACGTAAAGGAGGCTCTCCCAATGGCATTGAAGATCAAGAACATCATCCCTGTGACCGGCGACATCATCACCCCGGAAATGCTTGACTACATTCGAAAGTATCTCTCGCCTGATACGGAGCTCAGCACCTCTCAAATCAAGGTGGGCACGCCCTCCATTGAGTGTGCGTATGACGAGGTTCTTTGCAGCCCGGATATCCTCCGGCTGTGCAAGGAGGCCGAAGAGGAGGGCTGCGACGCCATCTTCATCAATTGCTATGGCGATCCTGCGGTGAGAGCCGCCAGAGAGTATGTGAACATCCCCGTGTTCGGCGGCTTTGAGCCCTCCATGTTCCTCTGCATGGGCTTGGCGGACAAGATTGCCATCGTGACCATGATGAAGAATGTGATTCCCCTGGCGGAGTCTAACGTGGCGAAGGAGCATTTTGACGGGCGTATCTGCTGCGTTCGCGCGATTGACATCCCTGTGGAAGAGCTGTCGCAGCATGACCGGGTAGTGGACGCCCTGGTCCGGGAGTCCCTGGAGGCAATCCGGGTGGACGGCGCGCAGGCGATTTCCTTGGGCTGCACGGCTATGGTCGGCGTGGCGGAGGATGTTCGCGACGCTCTCAAAAAGAATGGCTACGAGATCCCGGTAATCGAAGCGGCTCAGGCGGCGGTTATGCTTCTGGAGGTGGAAGCCAGAATGCACTTGCTTCAGAGCCGGATTACCTACATGAGACCGCCGGAAAAATAATTTATCCACTGAGAAATGAGGACGCAATGAAAGGAGCACCACAATGTCGATAAAAATTAAGAACATTATTCCCGTGACAGGGGCTGTTGTCACTCCTGAAATGATTGCGTATATCGGGAAGTACCTGTCCCCGGACACAGAGCTTATTACCTCCCAAATCAAAGTGGGAACGCCTTCTATTGAGTGTGCGTATGACGAAGTGCTTTGCAGTCCGGATATCCTCCGGCTATGCAAAGAAGGTGAAGACGAAGGCTGCGACGCCATCTTCATCAACTGCTATGGCGATCCGGCGGTAAGAGCCGCCAGAGAGTATGTAAACATCCCGGTATTTGGCGGTTTTGAGCCGTCCATGTTCCTTTGCATGGGTCTTGCGGACAAGATCGGGATTGTCACAGTTGTGAAAAATGTGGTTCCCCTGATCGAAGGCAACGTGGCAAAGGCTCACTTCGACGGGCGAGTCTGCTGTGTCCGCTGTGTTGATATCCCGGTGCTGGATTTGCAGAATCACGATAAAGTCGTGGCTGCATTGGTCCGAGAGTCCCTGAAAGCAATTCGTGAAGACGGAGCTCAGGCGATTTCTTTGGGCTGCACGGCTATGATCGACGTGGCGGAGGATGTCCAGGCCGCCCTCAAATCTCAGGGCTATGAGATTCCGGTAATTGAGGCGGCCCAAGCGGCGGTTATGCTTCTGGAGGTGGAGGCAAAGATGCATCTGCTCCAGAGCCGGATTACTTACATGAGACCTCCAAAAAAATAAATTCCCATTGCGGAAGGGGCCCAGTCTGTTGCAAACCAGACTGGGTTTCTTCTGTTGAGCAGAGAGAACTACTTGCCCTACATGCGAGAGTCACAATATAGTTTCCCTTAGAGGTGTTGGTCTGTTTTTCCCTGTACTAAACACAAGAACTTCCGGTGGTAACTTCTGGGGGCCTCATTATGACGCCCTCCTGGCCCGGAAAAAGGACAGGCCCCTCCCTTGGCGGAGAGTTCGGTCCCTTTTTCGGAAGTTATAACAGACGGTAGCAGTTAGAGGTACAGCTCCCGTTCTCTCTCCAGCGCGGTTCCGCCGCAATCCACCCGTCCTGCCGGAGCTCCCGCAGGGCCCGCTGGACTGTGGCCCTGGAGAGGCTCAGGTCCTTCGCGATGGTGCGGACCGAGGGCCAACATCGGCCCTCGGCATTCGCACGGTGCTTGAGGTACATGTAGACCGCCACGTCCCGGTGAGGCAGCTCGGCGGCATAGAGCGACTTAAAGTATCCCATAGGCGTCCCTCGCAGTCAGCCCCATCGCCCGGTCCCCGCACCCTNGCCCGTTCGGGATACTCCCGGAGGCGCTTGCTCAGGGATAGCGGAAATGTTGACCCGGCTCTGGAAGACCGCGTTCTCCAGATCCTGTTTGCTGGCGTAGGCCACCGTCCGGGCGGCTTTTCCTCCAGGATGTAGGGCTCCCCGAAGATAATGCCCCAGTCCAGGAACAGCCGCAGCCGGGTCCGCATGGGATGGGAGCCGGTCTTCATCACGACGAACTGGCCCTTGGGAATGGATTTCAGCTCATCCGGCGTCATCAAGGGCCGCTCAATCATCTGGAGGGACTGGCTTGGGTCGTTCTTCCCCTTGCTGATGGAGCCGCTCAAAACCATGCGGCTTCCCAGGGCTTTGGACAGCACCTCGGCGGTCTGGGAGTTGGGGGCGAAGCCGCCGAAGATCGTGTCCTGGACGTTGTCTTGGATGATCTCCGCACCTTCTTTCCCGTAGTTCTTCTCCAGCTGAGCAAGACTCTGGATGATAGGTACCAGCGTCAGTTTCCGGGATCGTCCAGCGGAGAACAGCGGCAGGATGTCGAAGGGGGGCATGGTGCCCAGCTCGTCACAGAACAGCACCACCCGGTTCGGGAGCTTCCCGCCGTGCTCATCGGCGACCGAGAACAGCTCACGGGAAAGGGTCTGGATCATGAGGCCCGCCATAAAGTTTTTGCTGGGGTACTCCTCGGGCAGCACCAGAAAGATGGCGGACTTCTGGGAGGCGAAGGTCTCCGCGTCGATGGCGCTGTCGAAGCAGAGGACCTGCTCCAGCTCGGAGTCCAGGAAGGCGTTCAGCCTGGACAGCAC
>NZ_CAJMXG010000309.1:0-2941 GCF_905219725.1 Oscillibacter sp. CU971 | reverse complement strand
CCTTCGGCATTTACTTAATTTTTTGAAAATTTCAAAGTTCATTTCATTATAAGCAGTCGCCTGTTAAAACGCAAGAAACAAATTATGAATTATAAACCGCGACAGAATACATATTATATCATTCCAAGGGAACTATATGAACTATATACTGTTATAGGGTGATATGATATGGCGAAAGTTGGGGACTGTCCCGGATTTGAAACCTTTGGCGAAGATGTACGGGCCGCACGGGAAGCCTTGGGGCTTACGATCAAGGCACTGGCAGAACAGATAAATATTGACCCGCGGTATCTTTCAGAAATTGAATTGAAGCCTACCATTCCAAGTATCCCTGTGATTTTGCAGTTGGTACGGGTCTGTCGCTTGCCGATAGAACGCTATTTCAACCCTGAACTTGTCGGGGAGGACAGCGCCCAGCGTCAGCGGGTCAGCCACAAGTTGAAGCTATGCCCGGAAAAGTACTTGCCCATCGTCGAAGCTACCATTGACGGAGCAATCAAATTGGACGAATAGATGCCGTTTTGCGAGAGCGAAACGGCATCTATTTTTTTGCGCCTTTTTCAGAAAATGCCTGCCGTTGGCGGGCATTTTTGCTTCCCACAGGTGTCTTGTTAGTGCGAAGGACGGGGGAAGTGGTACGGGGGAGGGGTAACGTAGCAAGCATAGGGAGTGTAGCCACACTCCCGGAAAACGGCCCGCCCCGGGCCGTGTCCGTTTTCGCTTGTTGGGATAATCCCAAACCCTTATGCAGAACGGAGGTGACGCATGGCGAACAGGAAGCGGAAGATCGTGCTGCGTGTCCCGGTGACGGCGGAGGAACAGGTGTTGATACAACAGAAAATGGCCTTGCTCCATACGGCCAACTTTTCGGCCTACGCCCGGAAGATGCTGATTGACGGCTATATCGTCAACGTGGACACCAGCGACATCCGGGCGCAGACGGCGGAGATACAGAAGATCGGCGTCAATGTCAATCAGATCGCCCGCAGAGTGAACAGCACCGGCACAGTGTACGCGCAGGACATGGAGGACATCAAGGGGGCGCTGGCGGAGATATGGCGGTTACAAAGATACATCCTATCAAGTCAACGCTGAAAAAGGCTCTTGACTACATTGAGAACCCGGAGAAAACCGAGGATAAAATGCTGGTGTCCTCCTTTGGCTGTTCCTATGAAACGGCGGACATCGAATTTGAAATGCTGCTTGCCCAGGCCATCCAGAAAGGCAACAATCTGGCTCACCACCTGATACAGTCCTTTGCTCCCGGCGAGGCCACGCCGGAGCAGGCCCATGAGATCGGGAAGCGGCTGGCCGACGAGGTGTTGCAGGGCAAATACCCCTATGTGCTGACGACCCACATTGACAAGGGCCATGTCCACAATCACATCATTTTCTGCGCTGTGGATATGGTGAGCTGCCGGAAGTATGTTTCCAACAAGCAAAGCTATTCTTTTATCCGGCGCACCAGCGACCGGCTGTGTCTGGAATATGGACTATCCGTAGTGAAGCCGGACCAGGATAGAGGCCAATCCTATGCCGAGTGGGACGCCCAGCGACGGGGCCGGAGTTGGAAAGCGAAGCTGAAAATTGCCATTGACGCCGCTATCCCCCAGGCAAAGGATTTTGAAGATTTTCTGCGGCTCATGGAGAGGCAGGGCTATGAAATCAAGCGGGGCAAATTCGTGTCGTTCCGCGCCCCCGGCCAAGAGCGGTTTACCAGGTGCAAGACGCTGGGCGAAGCCTACACCGAGGAAGCCATCACCGAGCGCATCCAGGGCCGGGCCATCGCTACACGGAAGCCAAAAGCCCGCAAGGGTATTTCCCTGTGTATCGACATTGAGAACAGCATCAAGGCCCAGCAATCGGCGGGCTATGCGCGATGGGCGAAGATACACAACTTGCAGCAGGCGGCAAAGACGATGAATTTCCTGACCGAGCATGGGATTGACGCCTATTCCGATCTGGAAAGCCGGGTAGCGGAGATCAGAGCCGCCAGCGAGGAAGCCGCCGCCGCGCTGAAAACAGTGGAACACCGTCTTGGGGAAATGGCCGTGCTGATAAAGAACGTCACCACCTACAAGCAGACCCGGCCCGTGGCGATAGAGTACCGGCGGGCGGCGGACAAGTCCCGGTTCCGGCAGGAGCATGAAAGCGCCCTGATACTGTACGAGGCGGCGGGCTGTGCCTTGCGGGAGAGCGGCGTGAAGAAGCTGCCCAATCTGGCCGCGCTGAAAGCGGAGTATGCCCGGCTGTCGGAGGAAAAGGAACGGCTGTATGCGAAGTACGGCGAAGTGAAAAAGGAGCTGAAAGAGTACGGCATCATCAAGCAGAATGTGGACGGCATTTTGCGGGTGACGCCCCGGCAACAGGAAAGGAAGCAAGAGCTGTGAGCATACCGAAGATGAACTATCCGCAGTACCGCAAGGCCCGGAGGCTGACGCGGGAGTGCTGCAACAACGTGGGCGGCAACTGCCTCCTGCTGGATGACGGAGAGGAATGTATCTGTGTGCAGAGCATTTCCTACTCCCTGCTGTGCCGCTGGTTCCGGGCGGCTGTCCTTCCGCTGGACGCTGTTCTGTGCGCCGAGATCGTCAAAGACCACGATCACCTGAAGCTGTGCTGTGAGTGCGGGGCCAGCTTTACGCCGAAGTCCAATCGGGCGAAATACTGTCCAGCCTGCGCCAAGAAAATGCGCCGCCGTAAGGAGGCCGAACGGCAGAGGAAAAGATACCACCGGCCTACGCATTTAGAGGGGTAAAAGCCCGCTGTTTTCAAGGGTTACAGAGGCCGGTCAGCGGGGTGGCTGAATGATTTATCAATTACCCGCTGAAACGGCGTTCTAAATGCGTAGAAAATGGGTGCAAAAAACCGGGGCGCGAGAGCCATTATTTCGGCTCCCGCGCCCCGGTTTATATTGGCAATCTGCCTCCGACTGTGATAT
>NZ_CAJMXG010000308.1:0-2942 GCF_905219725.1 Oscillibacter sp. CU971 | reverse complement strand
GGATTATATTGTTTGAACAGAGTTCGCATCTGAGTTTCTATTTCTTTGACGGCAATTTCAACAGCAGATGCAAAGTGACCATCGCAAAACAAATCTTTTGACACCTTGGATATATTAGGGCGAATGTCTTGCCATATCCGTTGATTTATTGTTTCAATACGAATATGCTTGATAATATTATAAAGCTGGCCAAATACCGCAATATTTAACCCATATGCTTCATATGCAAAGGGCAATAGGTTAGGCCTTGTTTGAAAAATGGCAAAACGCCGTCTTTGGGCACCTTTTTCCGCCAGGACTGCGTTGGTTTGACTTGGAATCCGTCAGGATTCCAAGTCAAATCGCCTTGCCTGGAAAAAATCTGCCCAATCCGGTATTCCGCCAATTTTCAAACAAGGCCTAAACAGCTTGCCTTTGATAGAAGGTAACTCTTGACTATAAAATAGATACTCATGCTGAACGCCATTTGAAATTACTTCCAGGTTTCTTCTGACCTGGTTGCGCTCATTTGGGTTTAAAATTATCTGCACATTCCTGCATAATTGTCTATATTTGTCATTTATCCAATCCCAAATATGCGCAAGTTCTTTTGCATAAGCTGGTATCATTTTTTTGTGTCCTCCAGCATTTTTGTCAACGCTCCTTTCAGTCTGCCACTCATGGGAGATGCTGGATCAAAGCACGTATCCACAAATTGTTTCAATTCAGGGTTGCTCAGTTCCACATGGGGGCAATGTTCATACAACTTGCCTTGCGGCTGGTCACACCGTCCAAAGATATAATCTAACGATATGTCAAAGTAATCAGCATAAATCAAGAAACATTCTACCGTTGGTCTAACAATGCTGCGTTCATACCGGTCAATACTGGTTGCACTGGCCCCAAGCAACTCGGCCATATTTAAGCGGGTCAGATTCATGCCTTGCCGAAGTTCTTTCAGACGTGGGCCAATTAATTCCGCTTTCATCTGCACACCTCTTTTTGCTGCCTTCTATGTTATCATATAGTGATAATATAGTCAACGCAAATATCGAGGACACGTTTTAGATTTTGTCATATCTCAAGCGAAAATCAACACCGCTTTAAATCCCCCACAAGTGCCGTTTGCCATTCTCAACGTGCCTCCATGCGCCTCCACAATCTGCCGTACCAGCAAAAGCCCCAGCCCATGCCGCAAATCAAGCCGTTCGTCGGTGCTTTCCATGTAATGCGGTTTTTCTTCCAGCTCCCGCAATTTTTCTGCGGACAACCCCACGCCATTGTCCGCAACTGTGATAGAAACATTTTCCGATATACAATCAAGCGACAGGGAAATATTGCACCCCTGCGGGTTGTGGTTGATGCTGTTCTGCACCAAGTTGCCGATAGCCCGTGAAATCAACCGGGCGTCGCAGTCTATAACTGCGGTTTCCGCTTCGGGAGATATTTCAACCTCAATAGAATGCTTCTCACTGATACCCGCATTAAGCAAATCCGCCGCGTAGGAGCGCAGCAACTTAGATAGGCGCACCGGCTCTTTATGGAGCGGCTGCATTTCATATTCCAACTGCGATACCAAATTCAAGTCCTGTACCAAGTCTTTGATCTTCGCGCTCTGCGCCCGGATGATTTCTGCCTCCTGCTGAATATTCCCACTGGCCCCGTGATCTCCGGCAATCCGCTGGGCATACCCCATAATCATAGAAAGCGGCGTGCGGATGTCATGGGAAACACCGCTGATCCAGTTGGCGCGGGCCTGGTTTTGCCTGCTCAACACCTGGGACGCCTGATTGACGCTGTCCGCAATTTCCGACAGCTCGCCTTGAACAGACAAATCAACAGGTTTTCCTGTGGACAGTGTTTTGATAGAAGCCATAATCGGCTCCGTATTTTTGGAGATTTTTCTTTTAGAGAGATAGTAGACCAAAAACAGAAGCACTATGTCTATTGCCAAAATGCCGGTTATAAAGAGCGGGAAAACCCTAATCGCCCGTATTGGGAAATAGTTTCCCGTCAGCTTCATAAAGCTGTCCTTTGGGTAGCCCAGCACCAGCAGGCCATTGTCCATGTTCCGCACAAAAACAGGATAGTCTTGCAGATAGCCTTTCGAGAACACAGCCACATCCTGAATGGTGTACTGTGTCGGTATTTCCTCCGGCAAAGATGCCTCCCAAATACAGTGCCCGCTTGCGTCCAACAGCATAGCCCAAATTTGATTGCGGGTTAATTCCTGCGACCTTTCTTCCGATATGCCGGATGCCGACAGATCAGCGGCTACGGCCTCCAACATATTTGCCGGAGATGCCGAACCGTATTCTCTGAACACGATACCTCCGAACGTCAAAGCAAACGCCAGAATGTTGACAAGCAGGAGAACCAGCGCAAAGGCAAAAAAGGAAAGCAGATACTTCGAGATATATTTTCCAAATGCTTTCATTGGTTATTTCCTCGCCAGCAGCTTATAGCCCAGCCCCTTGACCGTCAGCAGGGAAACCGGCTTTGACGGGTCCGCCTCGATCTTCTCCCGGACCCGCCGCACATGGGCGTTCAGGCTGTTTTCATAGCCAAAGGGATTGTCGCCCCATAGGGCCTCGCAGAGCGTGTCCACGGTCACGATCCGGCCCTCATTCCTTGCAAGGGTTTCCAGCAGCCTATGCTCCATCGCTGTCAAGGGAAGTAACTCACCGCCCTTATCCACTTCGGCCCGGCTGAAATCCACCGTACAGTGATCCAGCTTCAAAACGGCCGCGTCCTTTTTGTAGCACCGGCGCAGAACGGCGTAGACCCGCAGTAGAAATTCCTGGGGCAGAAAGGGTTTTGCGATATAATCGTCCGCTCCAAGACCCAGCCCCGCCAGCTTGTCCGCCGCCTCGTCACGGGCCGTCAGAAAAATCACGGGAATATCCGTCCATGCGCGTATCTGCTCCATCAGGGAAAAGCCGTCGCCGTCCGGGAGCATTACA
>NZ_CAJMXG010000307.1:0-2965 GCF_905219725.1 Oscillibacter sp. CU971 | reverse complement strand
AAAAGGAGCTGCGGCGGCGTCTGTCCACCCGGCAGCTCATGGGCATCGACCAGCTCACCGAACACGGCCTGAAGACGACCAAGGGTGAGCTGGTCTTTTATCTTCTCAGCCCGGATAACCTCTCCGTCCTCTCCAGCGACGGCGTCCGAAACCGGGTGCGGACCCTGACGGAGCTCCTCCGGGGCCTGGACTCGGCGGAGCTTCTGGCATTGGACTCCCGCGAGTCCTTCCAGAGCAATAAGGACTACTACCAAATGCGGCTAGAGCAGGAGGAGGTTCCCGCCATCCGGGAGATGCTCCGCCGGAACATGGCCCACCTGGACGACATCCAGTCCACCACCGCCTCGGCGCGGGAGTTCGCCCTCGTCCACCGTGTCGACCCCAAGTCCAACGAGGACTACAGCGCCTTAAAGCAATTGGAGAAGCGTATCCGGGACTGCGGCTTCCACGTCCGTATGGCGGATGAGCAGGACGTGAGGCGGCTCCTGGCCGTCTACTACCAGCAGGACGTGACCACGGAGCGTTTCGACAGCTTCGACGGAGAAGGGAGTGTGCAAGAAAATGGCTAAAAAGCAGAAGAAAAAAGTCCGGGCCGTGAAGCCCGTCGCCCCGAGGGTCAAGGACTTTCTGGACATGATCGCCCCCGCCGCCGTGAAATTCAACACGGATTCCTATGTCCTGGGCGGCTCCTTCCGCTGCGCCCTAGCCCTGCGGAGCTATCCCGCCACCACCGAGGAACTGGCCCTCCTCTGCCACCTGGGCGAGAAAAGCGGCGTGGCTCTCCACATCTATATCCGCCAGGCCACCGCCGGAGAGGAGGACGCCATCATCCACAACGCCCAAAACAAAAACCGGATGGACCGGGGGAACACCAGCAATATGCGCCGGAGCATTAACGCCGAGGCCAACCTCCAGGACGTGGGAACCCTCATCACCACCATGCGCCGCAACAAGGAGCCCCTGGTCCACTGCGCCGTGTTTATTGAGCTCTGCGCCAGGGACGCCGACGGCCTGCGGGCCCTCCGGGATGAGGTGACCGCCACCCTTACCCGCTCCAAGCTGGGAGCGGACCGGCTCTTCCTCGTCCAGAGAAACGGTTTCCTGGCTGTCAATCCGGCGGGATGCAATGTCTTCGCCTCCCAGTTCGAGCGGGTCCTCCCCGCCTCCTCTGTGGCGAATCTCTTCCCCTTCAACTACTCCGGCAAAAACGACCCCAACGGGTTTTACATCGGGAAGGACCGCTTCGGCTCCAACATCATCCTGGACCTGGACCGCCGGGCGGAGGACAAGACCAACGCCAACGTCCTTATCCTGGGCAACTCCGGCCAGGGCAAGAGCTTCCTCCTGAAGCTCCTGCTGTGCAACATTCTGGCCTCCGGCAAATCCGTGATCTGCCTGGACGCGGAGCACGAGCTGGACGACCTGTGCCGGCACATGGACGGCTGTTTCGCCGACGTGATGAGCGGGGAATACATCATCAACCCCCTAGAGCCCAAGCTCTGGAACGCTGAAAGCGAGAGCGACGACGATGCCCCTGACGCCTTCCGTCAGCGCACCCGGCTCAGTCAGCACATCTCCTTCCTGAAGGACTTCTTCCGCTCCTACAAGGACTTCACCGACCGGCACATCGACACCATCGAGCTGATGCTGGAGCGGCTGTACAAGACCTGGGGCCTGAACGACCACACGGACTTCAAGTCCATGCGGCCCAAGGATTTCCCCATCCTCTTGGACCTTTATGAGGTCATGGAGGACGCCTATCAGCACTATGAACAGGAGAAGGACCCGCTGTACCCCAAGGAACTGCTCCAGGAGGTCCTGCTGGGCCTCCACTCCATGTGCAAGGGGGCGGAAAGCAAGTTCTTCAACGGGCACACCAATGTCACCTCCCACCGCTTCCTGGTCTTCGGCGTGAAGGACCTCATCAACGGCAGCCTCGGCGTGCGGAACGCCATGCTGTTCAACCTGCTTTCCTACCTCAGCGACAAGCTGCTGACGGAGGGCCACACCGTCGCCGGCCTGGACGAACTGTACATCTGGCTCTCCAACCCCACCGCCGTGGAGTATATCCGCAATACCCTCAAGCGGGTCCGGAAGAAGGAGTCCGCCCTGCTCATGGCCTCTCAAAACCTGGAGGACTTCGACGTCCCCGGCGTCCGGGAGATGACCCGGCCCCTCTTCGCCATCCCTACGCACCAGTTCCTCTTCAACGCCGGGAATGTGGACAAGCGCTTCTACATGGACAACCTCCAGCTGGAGGCGTCCGAGTTTGAGCTCATCGCCCACCCCCAGAACGGCGTCTGCCTCTTCAAGTGCGGCAACGAGCGGTATCTGCTGGAGGTCCACGCCCCGGAGCACATCCGGGCGCTGTTCGGAGAGGCGGGTGGGCGGTAGTGGCAAAGACGATGGCCTTTAAAATTGACGAGGAGCTTCTGAAGGACATTCATGCCAGTTAGGCGTCCTTCGCACATTACCGCAATACGGTCGCTCATACCTAAGACTTCCGGCAGTTCAGAGGAAATCATGATGATGCTGACTCCCTGCAAGATTAGCTGGTTCAAGATATTGTAGATTTCATATTTAGCGCCTACATCAATCCCGCGTGTAGGTTCATCCACAATCAAAATCTTCGGGGCAGTCATAAGCCACTTACCTAAAACGACTTTTTGTTGGTTACCACCGGAGAGATTTGCAGCCATTTGCTTTGAAGACGGCGTTTTAATCTTCATCTCATCAATATAGCGCAGGACTGCTGATAAGCGTTTACCGCCGCTAAGAA
The DNA here is from genome assembly GCF_905219725.1 of Oscillibacter sp. CU971. Taxonomy (NCBI): domain Bacteria; kingdom Bacillati; phylum Bacillota; class Clostridia; order Eubacteriales; family Oscillospiraceae; genus Oscillibacter; species Oscillibacter sp. CU971. The sequence goes on along the minus strand of NZ_CAJMXG010000307.1, from coordinate 186 downwards.
TTCCCATAACGGAAAACTTATCCAACGCGGACAAAGACATATTGTCTTCAATATCCATGAACATATTCAGTCCATAGCGCTTTCGATCTTCAGATAAGTAAGAAATACCCTGCCTTATAGCATCAATCGGCCGATTGATTTGAATTTTCTTACCTTCTAAATTCAGGTCCCCACTGCTATAGGGAC
>NZ_CAJMXG010000306.1:0-2973 GCF_905219725.1 Oscillibacter sp. CU971 | reverse complement strand
ATGTATGGAATTGTGGATTATTCCGGAAGATTGGCAAAAAACCCGAAAATCACGCAATATTATGCGAATTCCAAAGAGTTTGACTATTCACAGTTGCCCAAAGATATCGACTTGTTTTTCATTGACGGAGATCATAGTTACGAAGGTGTTTACAGTGATACAAAAAACATTTTTTCGATAAAAAAAGACGATGCAATTGTGATTTGGCATGATGTGAAAAATGCGTCAGGTTACTTTAATCCAGACGTATTATATGCCATTTCAGAAGCATTGGGAGAGCAGTTTAGAGATTTTTGTGTAACTGACCGTAACATATGCGGCATTTATGTGCCGGAAAAAATGATAAAGGAATTTCATTTCCTGGATAAGCAAGGTGCGGATGATAGTCCATTATTTACATATGATGTTTCAATCAGCAACTATTGCAACGCTTGACAAAAGCAAACAACATAAACAACAAAAAGGACTGTCAACCTCACCGAAAACGCCGTCCGGCTGTAAAAAGAGCGGCGTTCACCAGCTTCACCGTGAACTAGCTGAACGGGTACTGTGCCATAAAGTCCTCCGCCCATCCGACTGTGCTGGTTGGTTTTCTGCCGCTGGTATTCCTTGTTAATTTCTTGGATTGCTATGGAACAGCGTTTTTCATAACTTTGCTTGCGCATTGTGCCGGAAAATGGTATACTGGGGCGAAAAGGGAGGTTAAGGCATGGAGAGCATTGATTATCTGTGGAAGGACCGAAAGCGCTTTCTGGGCATGCCCCTGTCGTTTACCCGGTACCGCCTCAGCGAGGACCGGCTGTTCTGCGAGACGGGTTTTCTCAATGTGAAGTCCGACGAGGTGCTGCTTTACCGTGTGCGGGACCTGCGGCTGACCATGAGCCTGGGCCAGCGTATCTTTGGCGTGGGGACGGTGTGCGTAGTGTCGTCGGACAAGAGCATTCCGCACCTGGATCTGAAAAATGTGAAGGACCCCCGGACGGTGAAGGAGCTGATCCACAAGAACGTGGAGGCGGCCAAGGACAAGCGCCGCATGCGGGCTACCGAGCTTTTGGGCGGGGAGGACGGTCCCGTCTGCCAGGACTACGGCGAGGACGCCGAACTGGATACGGAAGAGGACGAAATCTGAGTTTCGCGGCGGAGGGCCGCCCCACTTTGTGGGGCGGCCCTCCGCCGTAACGCTTTTCCCCGCGGGTCCGATCATGCTTCCAGCAGGGACAGAATCCGCTTTTTATAGTCCAAAAATTCCCCGCTGACCGGGAAGGACGGGTCCCGGGGCCTGGGTGGGCGGATTGTCAGCTCCGCGGCGACGCGCCCCGGCCGGCCGGAGAGCACGCAGACCCGGTCCGAGAGGAGGATGGCCTCGTCGATGTCGTGGGTGATGAAAAGCGCCGCCATGCGCAGCTGGTCCATCATGCCCAAGTACCATTGGTGGATTTCCCGCTTTGTCAGGGCGTCCAGGGCGGAAAAGGGCTCGTCCAGCAGCGCCGCCTCCCGGGACCCCAGAAAGGTCCGCAGCAGCGCCGCCCGCTGGCGCATTCCGCCGGAGAGCTGGGCGGGATACTTGTCCTCCGTGCCCTCCAGGCCAAAGCGGGGGAAATAGGAGGCGGCCTCCGCCCGGGCCTCCCGCTTCTTCATGCCCCGAATGACCAGGGGCAGGGCGGCGTTGTCCNGCACCTTCTTATGGGGCAGGAGCAGGTCCCTTTGGAGCATGTAGCTGACCTGTCCCGGCGCGCCGGTGACGTCCCGCCCGTTCAGGAGCACCCGGCCCCCGTCGGGCCGTTCCAGTCCGGAGAGGATGTTGAACAGCGTGGTCTTCCCCGCGCCGCTGACGCCCACCAGGCACACCAGCTCCCCCGGCCCCAGGGAGATGGAGACGTTTTCCAGGATTTTTCTGCCTCCGTAGGACTTGGCGACGCCCTCCGCCTGAAGGACGGGGTGATCCCGGCCCGTCATTGGGGAAGGAAGCTGTTGGTGAAGCCCGCGTTTTCCGCAATGGGGTTTTCCACCAGGCCGTTGTCGTTCAGCCATTGATAGAAGGCGTTCCAGCGACCGGGGTCCATATAGCCCCAGCGCTCCGCGTCCGCCTGATACTGCTCCGCCATCCATTTCTGGCTGGCTGTGACCAGGGCGGCGCTGCCGGAGAGGGAGCCGGTATCGTCGCCGTCCATAAGCATCTGGGCGGCCTCCTCCGGGTGCTCCGCGGCATAGGCGTAGCCCTTGGAGGCCGCGGCCAGGAAGGCCCTGGCGGTTTCCGGGTGCTCCTTCAGAAAGGCGTCGTTGGCAACAATGATGGGGGTGTAGAAGTCGAAGACCGGGTCGATGTCTTTGAAGTAAAAATAGTCGGTCTCCAGTCCCGCCAGCTCCGCCGACACGCCGCCCCAGCCGTAATAGACCCAGAGGGCGTCCGTCAGGCCCTCCCGGAGGGCTCCGGCCTCGTCGGTGACGGCGTAGGGGACCAGATTGACCTGGGAGAAGTCCCCGCCGTCCAGCTCCACCACCCGCCGCAGCATGGCCAGCTCAATCAGGCCGTTGTAGGTGGAATAAGTATGGCCCTCCAGGCCTTTGGGCCGGTCCATGCCCTCTCCCGCCCGGGAGAGGATGCCGGAGGTGTCGTGCTGGAGGATGGCGGCCACCGCCGTGATTTCCAGAGGCTCCTCCCGGGAGAGGGCCGCGGCCAGGGTGTCCTGGGCGGTGACGGCGAATTCCGTCCGCCCGGCGGCGCAGAGGGCGGAAGCCCCGTCCTCCGGGGGCTGGAGAATCTGTACATCCAGTCCCTCCTCCTGAAAATAGCCCAGGGACAAGGCGGCGTATAAGCCGGTGTGGTTCGTGTTGGGAGTCCACTCCAGGCAGATGGAGACAGGGGTAAGACCGCCGCCCGCCGTTTCCCCGGCGCCCGCCCCGCAGGCGGGGAGGAGCAGAAGCAGGACCGGCAGAAGGACCGCCGTTTTCCAATGTTTCATCGTTTAATCG
>NZ_CAJMXG010000305.1:0-2975 GCF_905219725.1 Oscillibacter sp. CU971 | reverse complement strand
GTCCTGGACGCCGCCCAGGCTTACGGAGATGTCCCCGGCGGAGAAGGAGGCCGCGCCCCCCTCTGCCGCCGCCAGGTCCGCCGCCGCCGTGAAGGCGGCGGCGCAGGGCAGGGCCTCGCCGCAGTCCTCCGCCGTCACGCCCTCCCGGAGCCGGGCCAGCCAGGCCCGCTCCGCCGCGGCGCACAGGGGCGGTAGCAGCGCCCGGTCCTCCCCGCCGCCAAGGGCCAGGGCCAGCTCTAAAATCCGCTCTCCCACGTCAGCCCTGGACTTCCGCNCCCAGCTTCATCGCCTTGGACGCGCCGGTGAACAGCTTGGCAAAGCCGGAGATGGAGGTGATGGCCGCCCGCTCCAGCTGGCGGTCGATGAGCTTGTCGTACTCCACCATCACCTCGCCGCCGACGACCTGCTCCAGGGCATAGCGCTTGTCCAGGCCGATGAGGGTCCCGGCGGGCATGGCGCTCGTTCTCAGCAGCTTGGCCCCCAGGGGCGTGGAGAGGGTGCCGGTGCCCTGGAAGTTCAGCCCCGTCAGGGGGTTTTGGAACTCCTTGAGCCGCAGCAGCTCCAGCATGGTGTCGCCGCCCACCAGCAGCGTGTTCATGGCGAAGGGGTCAAACTTGTTCCAAAACTCCAGCAGCGCGTCATAGCTCAAAGCGCCGTTGTGGCTGACCACCTCCGCCGGGTTTTCGTTGCCGTCCCCCTCCAGCAGGACCTTGATGGCGTCCTGGAGGTGCATCTTCCCGATGTAGGCCCCAATCTGGCGCAGGGTGACGGAGAACAAATCCAGNCGCTGGAAGCGGATGGCCTCATAGGAGGCCACCAGCATCCGTCCCCGCTTCTGGAGCTTCACCAGGTTTTCCTGGGTGCGGACGGATGTCTCGGGAATGGCGGCTCCCTCCGCCACCTGGAGGAGCTTTTTCTCCTCCTCCGTGGGCACGGAGGCGATGGAGCGGTAGTCCATCCCGTCGAACTTGGTCACCGTGGCGGTGATGTCCGGCAGGATGCCGCCCTCCTCCAGNCCCTGGCGCACCACCCGGGAGACGAACTCCGGGANCAGAACCGAGGACTCGGTGGTGTGGAAAAACTTCTCCACCGGGTCGCTGTCCGCCCCNTTGACGTGGATGCCGAAGCGCTTAAGCTGGCGCTGAAAGGCGTCCAGCCCCTCCAGGGGCGTGCCCCGATAGCCCTCGCTGGGGTCCAGCTCCTCCAGCGTCTTGGCGAAGCTGGTTCCGCCGCGGCCGTACATCCCCTTTTCCAGCCGCAGGTTTTCAAAATGATAGCTCATCCTCTTTCTCCTCCTTCTGTATATCCGGCACGGAGCCCCTGGCCCCGAAACCGCCCTCAAATCCGAAACGCCTCCGCGTCCTCCGCCTCCGCNGCGGCGTCCCGCCGCCGCAGCTGCACCGGGGCGGGAAACCGCCCCGCCGCCCGGGTTTCAAGGCTCTTGCGCAGCTCCAAAAGCTCCGGCTCCTCCAGCCGCTGCGCCGCCTTGGCGAAGACGCCGCCGTCCAAGCCGTCGTCCGCCAGCATGGCCAGGCGCACCACCTCCCGGCGCAGGGCCTGAAGGTACTTCCGCCGCAGCTCCGCCTCCTTGCGGAGGGTCCGGTCCCCCTCCCGCTCCTGGCCGAAGCGCTTCAGCACCCCCGCCGCCCGCTGGGCGGGCACCGCCACGAAGGACCACTCATAGGCGTCCTTAATATCCCGCAGCTCCCAAAAGCACAGCTTCCCGTCGTAAACCTGTCCCGGCACATGCCCGCAGTCCTCCGCCCCGCAGACGGAGCACACCCGCCGCCCGGCGCTGCACCCCACGCTGACCTCTTTTTTGATGCCCCCCTCGATTTCGGCAATCAGGTCCTCGTTCTTCTCCGTCCGCAGAAGATAGGCCCAGCCCTTGAGCCAGCGGTACTCGTCCCCCGCCTGGGTTTTTTGGGCGCTCTCCCGCACCACCTGGGTTTTGTAAAGCCGGGCCGTCTGGCCCCCGGCGCTCCACTGGTGGTCAAAGATGCCGCTCTTGCCCACAAACAGCTCCCCCAGCCGTTCCAGGGCCTCGCCGTCAAAGCGCTCAAAGTCCCGGTCCACCTCGTTGTCGCAAAGCCGCAGGGTAAAGACATACACCTGCTCCGCCGTCAGCTCCGCCTTGGCCAGGGCGTTGATAAGGGCCAAATCCTCCGCTGCCGCCGCCATGCCCCTTTGCTCCTCCATGTCCATTCCTCCCATCTCTCACGTTTCCGCCCGGTCGTTTTCAAGCCGCAGCTTCCGGGCCTGTTCCCGGTACAGCTCCGCCCGGGCCTCCTCCACCGCGTCCTGGAGGTTGATGTCGTCCCACTCCACCTGGAAGCCGCAGGCATAGCCCCGCATCCGAAGCCACAGGCGGCAGNCGCGCTCCACCACCGGCGTCAGGGTCCGCCGCAGGGCGGTGATCTCGGTGGTGAGCATGTCCGCCTGCTGGGAGCTCATCCGCTCCGTGGAATTCCAGCTCAGCCCCAGCAAAAAGGGCGGGATGCCCGTCTTGGCCACAACCTGCTCCAGAATCTGCCGCACGGGCACCTGGCTGTCCAGCACCGGCGCGTCCGCGCCGATGACCCGGATGCTCACATCCCCCGCCGCCACAAAGTCCCGGACGCTGCCGCCCCGGGTCTCCCGCATGGCCCGGGACCACTCCCCGGCCAGCAGCTGCCCCCGCTCCGCGGCCCCCTGTCCCCCGGGGCAGGTGACGGCGAAGCGGAGGTTCCCGCACCGCTCCCAGTTCACCCCCACGGTGTAATAAATCTTCATCAGAATATCCGCCAAAAAGGGCAAAGACCGCAGCAGCGACACTCCGTAGGGGTTCTCCGTCTCCGGGTTCAGCGGCGTGAAGAGAATCAGGTTCGGATAGGGCAGCGCCGCCATCCGCCCGCCCGTATCGGGCCCCCAGAGGGAGAAGGTCAGGGCGTTATCCCTCTCCTGGATTTCAATGTTCTCAACCCGCCCGCACAGCA
>NZ_CAJMXG010000304.1:0-2995 GCF_905219725.1 Oscillibacter sp. CU971 | reverse complement strand
GAAAAATACAGTTTTTCCTATGAGGACGAGAGCGTAAAGGACGTCATGCAAAGCATTGGGCCGGACGCGGTATTGTTTATGGGCGCCCAGGACCCCAGCTTTGCGTGGGAGGAAAAAAAGAGCCGGGAACTGTCCCGCTACACCGCGTCCATCGCGAATGTCATCTCCTCCTACGCGGCGTTTTCCAAGGGCCGCTTTATCTACCTGTCCTCTGAGGAGATTTACGGAAGGCCGGGCGATGCCGGCAGCTTTGCTGAGGATGCGCCGCCCGCTCCGGACGGATACCGGGCGATGGCCATTATGCAGGGCGAGGGGATTTGTGAAAACTGCCGGAGAAACCAGGGGAAGGACATTGTCATCCTGAGGCTTGACCACCTCTACGGAATGCCCCAAAAGGGACAAAAAGAGGGCGATCTCTGCTTCCAAAAATGTTTGGAGGCGGTGAAGACCGGGACGGTCTCCGCCAGCGGCAAGAGCAGTTTTTCCATTCTGCACGTAAAAGATGCGGCGGCGTTCGTCTATGCAGTAATATCCACTGAGAGTCACGCATACGGCGACTATCAGCTGTCCTCCATGAAGGAGATGAGTGAGATGGAGCTTGCTCGGATCATCTCGGAGGAGGCGGACTTTCCCGTCAAGGCAGTGGAGCGGGAGGCGGACGGAGTTCAGCGGCAGATGCTGGATGGAAGCAGGTTCGCCGGGGAGTTTGGACTCAGCGCCATTGCAGACTTCCGGAAAGAGATCAGAGAGATTATCCGTTTTGTCAAACGCAACAAGTCCTCTTATATGGAGCCGGAGGGGGCGGACACCGGAAATAAAAAGCGCTTGAGCGCGATGATAAAAGCCGCTTTCCCCTTTGCGGAGAATGTGGTCTGTTGCGTGATCTTCAACCTGCTCAGCAGTCAGGCGGCCGGTGGACGCTATTTTGAAAAGCTGGACTTTTTCCTGCTGTACGTCCTGTTGTTCGCAATCATACACGGGCAGAGACAGGCGATCTTGTCGGCCCTGCTGGCAGTGCTGGGGTATTTCTTCCAGCAGACTGTGGGACGTACCGGATTTGAGGTGCTACTGGACTACAATACATATGTCTGGACGGCCCAGCTCTTCATTGTCGGTATGGCTGTTGGAATCATGAGAGACCGGATGTATCATATCCGGGAAGAACAGGAAGAGGAGATTCGGTTTCTGAAAAGGCGTGTGAAAAACATTGAGGAGATCAACGACAGCAATGTCAGGATGAAGCAGGGGTTTGAGACGGAACTTGTGAACCAGAGGGAGAGCCTTGGCCGTATCTATGAGTTGACATCCCGTCTGGAGAGATACGCCCCGGAGGAGGTCCTGTTTTACTCTGCGGAGATGCTGGAGGAGCTGATGGGCAGCCGGGAGGTTGCCGTCTACCTTGTGGCGAACAAGGGATACGCGAGACTTTTCTCCTCCACCTCCCCGCGGGCCAGACAGCTGGGCGGCTCCTATGCCTATGCCTCCTCGGGTGAGATGTATGAAGTGCTGAAGGATCACAAGGTCTTTATCAACCACGATATGGACGAAAACCTTCCCATGATGGCGAGCGCCGTTTTTGTGGAGGATGAAATGCAGTTTATATTTATGGTGTGGGGGATCCCGTGGCAGCGCATGAATCTGGCGGAGGCGAACCGCCTTATGATTGCGGGCGCACTGGTTCAGAACTCGGTTGTCCGCTCCAGGCGCTACCTGGAGGCGCTGCGGGAGCAACGGTATCTGTCGGGGACAGGGATTATGCAGCCGGAGGCGTTTGGAGTGGTGGTGAAGGCGTTTATGGATGCCCAAACCCGGGGCCTTACGGAATGTGTGCTGCTGGAGGTGCAGGCAGACAGAGCGGAGCTTGCAAAAGCGGATCAGGCTTTGGGGAAGTGCATACGACAAACGGACTACATCGGAATCCTGGACGACGGAAATTTGTGTGTGCTGCTGGCCAATACCAGCGAGGAAAAGTCCGGGGAAATTGTGCAGCGTATCCAGAGGGTTGGCTATGAGACACGGTTGAGGAAGGTGCGGTAGTTATGGAATTGACGAGAGGGGAACTTGCTGTTTTGATCGTGCTGGCACTCAATGTTCTGGTATCCATATGCTGTCTGATCTGGAACAGGATGAGGGGGACAGAGCAGTACTGGGTGAGGTTCTGGATCATGATGCTCTGTCCGGCTGGCGGCGCAGCGTTTTATTTCCTGTCCTGGCTTCTCTATAAGGCGACCTCTGGGATGGAAATCGATCTCAGAGATGTGATTTTCGGCAAAGAGCGGGTGAAGACGCAGTTAAAGGCGGATGAGAGCCGGGAGAGGAATATCCTTCCGCTGGAGGAGGCCGTTCTGGTGGACGACAGTAAAAATCAGCGGCTGGCGATGATGAACGCGATCAAGGGGGACACCAGCGAGTCTCTGGCAGCAATCTCCCTGGCGCTTCATGCGAAAGACTCCGAAACTGTGCACTACGCCGCCTCCGCGTTGAGCAGCGTTTTGAACGAGTTCCGTATCACTGTCAGCAAGATACTGGGGGAGCTGGAGGAAGAGGCCCCGGAGGAGACCGGGGCGGAAGAGGCGCTATTGGACTATATGGACAAGGTTTTGCATCAACAGGTTTTTTCGGATTTGGAGCAGAATCGCTTTGTCCACCTTATGGAAGACGCCGCAGAGAAGCTCTACCAGAAGAACGCCTCCAGGCTCACGCCTGAACAGCATGAGAGTATTTTCCTGCGGCTGCTGGAGGTCGGGGATACGGACTTGTGCGGGAAGTGGTGCAGCAGGTTGACGGAGCAGTACCCGGAGCAGCTGCCTGCCTATACCTGCAGGTTGAAACTGCAGTTTACACTGCGGCAGCGGGAGGCATTTTTCAAGACTATGGATGAATTGAAGAAATCGAAGATCAGGATCAACAGTGAGACGCTTGAGATCATCCGGGTCTTCAGCCATGGGAGGGTGTCATGATATCACGGTGGAATTATTTTTCAATTACCATAGTG
>NZ_CAJMXG010000303.1:0-2999 GCF_905219725.1 Oscillibacter sp. CU971 | reverse complement strand
GCCTTGTGTCGCCCAGGCGCTTTTTTGCACTTCGAGACAAAGTGTCCCAAGGTTCGGGACGGCTCCCCCGGGTGTCGCTCCCCACCAGCCCCGTTTCGGTCGCTCGTTCACCCAAACACCGAAACGGAGGTTTATTATGACTACAATCAATCTGAAAGATTTTTATTATTGGCACACACAGGATCAGTTTATCGANGTTTCCGACGAGGTGGCGGCTGTCTTTCTGGCCGATGCCCGGTATGAGATGGCCTACCAGCGGCGGCTCTCCCGGCACAAGGCGCAGTATTCCCTGGACTGCGATGACGGGATCGAATATTCCGCCTGCCTGCATGAGCCCACCCCGCAGGAACTGCTGGAGCGTATGGAAGTGTTCTGCCGTCTGTGGAACGCCCTTAACTCCCTGCCCGAAGTCCAGGGCCGGAGGATCGACGCCCACATCATTCTTGGAAAAAGCATCAAGGAAATTGCCGAGGCTGAGGGCGTACATGAGGAGTCTGTCCGCCAGTCCATCAAACGGGGGCTTGAGCGCATGAAAAAAACTTTTTAATTTTTTTCATTTTACCCACTTGGAAATGATGAAAAAATGTCTCGGTTTATGAGAGGAGGTTTTCTTCTCAGCACAGATGAACAGGAGCGGCCCCGGGCATAGTGCGGGGAGCCAGGCGGCGGGTGCGCTGTGACTTTCTCCATTGGGAAACGAGCGAACAACACCAACGCCGCAAATGGGCCGAGCCAGCCCAGGGCCACGATCCGCCGCAGGACAGGCTGGCCGCCTGTCCCTCCGGGCCGCCCTCTCATCCGTGTGGGATCGCCGTCCCGAGTATCATTGTCTTTGGACAGGTCAAGAAAATGTGGGCGGCGATCCCGTAATTTTAGGAAAGCGAGGTACAGTCTATGAACTATGATCCAGCAGAATTGGCGGCCCTGTTATCTGAGCCGTGGAGTAACGGTTCCTGCAGGGGCTATATAATTATGGCGATGGAAAACTGCGGCTTTGCCAGTGATGACATCCGCCGTATCATAGCCGAGCTCCATGAGCTGTTTGACTTCGTTTCTCTGGAGGAGGCCGAGGCTCACTACCAGAAAAGCCCCTACTGACTTCGAGACATTGTGTCCCGATGTGGAGCAAGACAAGAGGGCGGCACTGTTCCGGTGCCGTCCTCTTGCGTTTCCCCACAGGACAGATGGGAGGCGGTTTATTGATTTGAGAGGAGGTTTTACCGTGAGATTAAATGCACAGGTATTGGAACAAATGAAAAGCGTTGATATTGGCGCAGTGGCTCCCGAGTCCCTGGCTGATGTGAGCGGTATGACCTTTAACAACGCTCTCCCCAAAGAGGAGCGCATCGCCTGTTTCCTGCAGGCTGTTAAAAATCCATACTGCTTTTGCATCGGCGGTGTCGGTGTAAAAATTGAATTTGCGGAAAGCGGGCCGTCCTTGCAGGACACGCTGACAGACTTTCTGCTCCGGCAAAAAAGCGGGCTGTAACTTTGGTTATGGCCTGTTTGCCACTTCGAGACAAAGTGTCCCGATGCAAAGGCATCCTTGTTGTCCTGCCCAGGCAGAGTTATAATATAGATGTAATGTGATAGGGAAGGAGGAACAATGGCACGAACAAAAAACAGAGGATTTCAGCAGAGTTTCTCTCCCTCTTATGCTGTCCGCCGCTGGCGGCTGGGCGCATACATCCGGCTCTCCAAAGAGGATTTGAAAAAAGCCCGGGAGGGTAAAGACGATAGCAACAGCGTAAAAAATCAGCGTGACCTGCTGGGAGACTTTTACTTCAAACACCAGGACGAATTTGAAAGCATTACCGAGTATGTGGATGACGGACACACGGGAACAGACGCCAACCGGGAGGACTTCCAGCGGCTCCTTGCCGATGTTATGAGCGGCAAAATAAACTGTGTGATTGTGAAAGACCTTTCCCGTTTTGCAAGAAATTACAGTGATGCTGGCAGTCTGATTGACAACCTGTTTGTACAGATGGGTGTCCGCTTTATCAGCCTTGCCGAAAATGTGGACAGCTACCGTGACCCGGACAGCGTTTCCAGTATCATCGTCCCGATTACGAATGTAATGAACGATCAATACTGTTATCAGACCTCAAAGAAAATCCGGCAGGTATTCGATTACAAGCGGCGCAACGGCCAGTACATCGGCTCTTTTGCTCCCTATGGTTATCTGAAAGACCCGAAAGACAAGCACCAGTTAATCGTCGATCCCGATGCGGCTGAAATTGTAAAGCTCATTTATGATTTATGCCTGCAGGGTATGGCGAGGCGGGCTATGGTTTATTATCTGAATGATCACGGCATCCCAAGCCCCACAACATACCGCAGGGAAAAGGGCCTGCCTGCCAGTTCAACATCGGACAATCCCCTGTGGGGCGACAAAATTGTAACCCTCATTCTTACCAATCCGATTTATACCGGGGATTTGGTACAGGGCCGCCGCCGGGTGAAAAGCTACAAAGTACACCAGATTGAGCAAGTGCCGGAGGAGGAATGGGTGCGGGTGTCCGATACCCACGAGGCTATCATAGACCGGGAAACATTTGAAAAGGTGCAGGCCCTCTTAAAGCGTGATACCCGGACGGCTCCCCGGAAAAAGGAGCTCCACCTGTTCAGCGGTTTCCTCCGCTGTGCTGATTGTGGAAAATCCGTTACCCGGAGCCAGAGCGGGCAAAGCTACCGTTATCTTTGCTCTACTTACAAAAACCGCTCCCGGACTGCCTGCACCATGCACGCCATCAAGCATGAACGGCTGGAGGCCGCTGTCCTGTTCGCTGTACGGCAACAGGTACATCTGGCGGTTTCCTACTCCGAGATTATTTCCCGTATCAATTCGGCCCCTGTCAAAAAAAGCCAGTCTTTCCGGCTGGATGATCTGATAGCCGCCAAGGAGCGGGAACTGGCAAAAGTTACCCGGTATAAACAGTCTTTATATCAAGACTGGAAAGACGGGGAAATTACCCAGCAGGACTACCGGGATATGA
>NZ_CAJMXG010000302.1:0-2999 GCF_905219725.1 Oscillibacter sp. CU971 | reverse complement strand
GGTAGTCTGTGAGCGTCATGTTGGCGTCTCGTGCCCGCTGTTGAAGTTGGGCTTTCACCTTCGGTGTCATTCGTGCTGTGACAATTTCTGTTTTTCTTCTCTGCATTGTGTTTCCTTTCTCCCCTTCAGGGGCGGGGGGCAGGGGCTTTGCCCCGGCGAATGCGGCCGACGTATAGCCGGACGCTATGCTTGCCCCACTCGCGGGTGGGTTTTCCGCCCTAACGGAGGTCTCTCTGTCTGACAGGGTATCAGCTCCCGCCGTGCCTCCTGCTGGCCCACACGAGGCGTTACAGCGGCTGTGGCAGGGTCAACAGGGTCGGCAGTTCTGGCCCCGGCGTTGTCGGCACTATCGGCACGACGCAGATCGATCAGCCGCTTTCCGTTACTCCTGCGTATGACCGCTGTGATACCCGCATTGCTTAGAGCCTCAACGCTTTGTAGGATTTTCTTGGAGACGTTCTTAGGCGTGATTCCTTCTGTGCCGACAGGGTCGATGCGCTGTGCCAGCTCCGTGGGAGTGCCGATAAACTGAGAACGGTTTTGGAGTAAGGCAGAGAGGAGAACGACCACTTTGCTGCCCAGCAGTTCCGGCTGCTGATAGCTGTCCGCTGTCACTTCCCACACGTTGTCGGCATTGCGGCGCAGCTCCAGTTCCCGGTACTCGATGTCCCGTCCGATACAGCTGAGTTTCGCTCTGCCGCTGCCTCGCTGCTCCTCCACCAGCGTGAAGCTGGCATCCACCGCGCCGCTGATAGCGGTGGTACCAGAGATGCGGTTGAACACGTCATCCGCTTTTTCCTTCCGCAAATGGTGGATTAGCAGGATGGCAATCCTGTGGGTATCGGCCAGGTGCTTCAGAGCGGACAGATCCCGGTAGTCGTTGGCGTAAGTGTTGTCGTAATTCGTGCCCCGGATCATCTGCAGGGTGTCGATGATGATGAGGGAGGTGTCCGGGTGCTCACTGAGGAACTGCTCCAGCTGCTCAGTCAGTCCGTCACCCAGGATACGGCTCTCAGTGCAGAAGTGGACATTAGCCGGTGCGTCCTCCGTCACGTCGAACAGCCGGTTCTGGATGCGGAGCTGGGAGTCCTCCAAGCAGAGGTACAGGGTTGTGCCCTGTTTTACCTGCATTCCCCAGACGGGTTCGCCCTTGGCAACGGCCACCGCCAGCCACAGGGCCAGCCAGGACTTCCCGACCTTGGGAGAGCCTGCGAGGATGTGCAGACCCTGGGAGATCAGTGTGTCCACCACGAAGTTCAGCGGCTGGAGCGGGCGGCTCATCAGGGTCTCACCGTCGATGGTGTTGAGCTTGTTCATTTCAATTCTCCTTTTCTGTGTTGTTAGGCCACACACCATACCCGTTCCTGCGCCAGGCTTCTCTGCCGCGTAGTGTTCTCCTCTGGTACGCTCACCCACATCTGCGGGGTCGTGGCAGTACTGGAACCGAAGACATATCCTCTCTGGTGGTGGGTATTCAGTTGCCGAGGTTCGTCCGGACTTTCTTTTTCCTCGCTGTCATGCTACAATAAATTCAGCCGTCTTTACATCATGAAGTGATCTTGAGGAGGGAGCGGTATGGCAGACAAAAAATTCCCCAGTCTCTGGATTGAGACTGGGGACGACGGTAAAATTTGTGTTGTGATGTCTGGGACGTATGGGCCGGAGACACATCTCCCTTTTGTTACTCCTGCGGAGGATTTGGTCGCTGCGGCGGAGATGGATTATACAGCCTACCGCCGGGAATTCCAGCGGCTCTATGAAGGGCATCCGCTATTTGAGGCAAAGCTGGATGTTTCGGTGTCCGAGCTGGAGGACTTGACTGCCGAGGCACTGATGCTCCCATCTATGCTCCAGGAGATTGACCCACTCGGTTTCTTTGAGTTGGGGAATCTACTGGAGCAAGTTCTGCGGATGCAGGATGACGGCTCCGCGTCGTTCCTCCTTCACGCCGGGCGGCGCTTACTGCAAGCCCTGGAGGTTCCCATCTACACACAGATCCGTCTTCGCAACATCATGGAGATGACCTTCGACGGGATGGAGCGGGCTACCCAACAGGAGCGGTTTGAAAAGCTGCGTGGCGTTTATCCCAAGATTGCAGAGTTCTGTGACCCCGCCCGGCTGGATGGCTATAAGAATGCAATCCTGCCGCTCCCGGTGGACAATGTGTATCAGCTGAGGCTGGTGGAGCTGATGCTGTACTTCCACCAGGAAAAGCAGCGCATTGCCCAATGCGACTGCTGCTGGAATTACTTCATACCGAAAACCAAAGCCAGAGCGCTCTACTGCGACCGGATTTTTGATGGTCAGTCCTGCAAGAAACGAGGGGCCAACCTCAAGCGCAGAAAGGGACCGGAGCAGGATGACGCTTTGAAGCTGTTCAAGCAACTGCGGGACCGGATGTACGCTCGAATGCTCCGCTATCAGGACGCACCGGAGAATCAGCGGGATCGCTTGATTCCCATGACACCTATGCAGTACGACGAATGGGAAACAAATGCCCGTCAGGCGCGCCGGGAGTATATGGCAGGGAAAATCAGGGCGGAGGAATTTCTGCGCCGCATCGACACTACCCATGAATTGACCAGTTACAATACCGTCAAGCAAGAGCTACTACCGGAGGAGAGCTTTTGGCAAAAGCGGGTGGCCGCCGACTTGGACTTCGACCCCGAGCGGAAATATCCGGCTTCTTTTATGGTGCTTGATCTTGGTAAACCTACGGACAATCCTCAGTGGCAGTATTTTACAAGGGAGGCTCTGATTCAAAAAGACCAGGAGGGGCATCAGAGCCTGCGGGATCAGTACAAGAAGAACCAGGAACCGGTTTCAGATTAACCGGTTCCTGGACTGTATTGGATTATGCCGCTGCATTGGCGTTGATCTTGTCGATCACAGTCTTGATACCCAGCCAGAGGGAGATGTCGGTGAACACCTCCACCACACTGCCCTGATCGGTGAAGGGCGGCTCCTGGAGCACAGACAGGTCTTTCATCATGCCGTTG
>NZ_CAJMXG010000301.1:0-3009 GCF_905219725.1 Oscillibacter sp. CU971 | reverse complement strand
CAATAAACAAAGGCGGCTGGCGTGGTTTTCAAATATTGCGGCTGAACGTTGGCGCTCGAAATAATTGGGAGGAATGAGCATGATTCAAATCTGCGGCGCACCTTGCTGCTGGGGCGTGGACGACCCCAAAAATCCCTATCTGCCCCCCTGGCGGCGGGTACTGGAAGAGGCCGGCCTGGCGGGGTACAGCGCCATTGAGCTGGGGCCTTACGGTTATCTGCCCATTGACGCGGAAACGGTTTCCGCCGAACTGCGGAAGAACGGCGTGGCCATTGTGGCGGGCACCATCTTCCACGACCTGCTGGACCCTGCCAACCAGGAAAGCGTCCTGAAAGCGGTAGACGACATCTGCCGCCTGATTACGGACCCGGCCCTGCCAAAGCTGCCGGTCCATCAGGGGCAGAAATTTCCCACGCCCTACATGACGGTTATGGACTGGGGCCATGACCGGCGGGACTACGCCGCAGGCCACCCCGACCGGTCCCCCAGACTTTCCGCCGGGGAGTGGTCCGGCTTTATGGAGAACCTCCGGACAGTGTGCGAACGGGCTAACAAGTACGGCGTCCGGCCCGTCATTCACCCCCACGCCGGAAGCTATATTGAATTCGAAGACGAGATTGCGGCGGTGGTCCGGGACATCCCCTATGAGACGGCGGGGTTGTGCCTGGATACGGGGCATCTCTATTACTCGCATATGGACCCGGCGGAATATTTGAAAAAATACGCCTCCCGGCTGGATTATGTCCATTTTAAAGACGTCAATGAGAAGGTCTACCGGGAAGTGCTGAACGAGCATATCCGCTTTTTTGACGGCTGCGGCAAGGGAGCCATGTGCCCCATCGGTACGGGAAGCCTGGATTATCCCGGCATTAAACAGGCGCTGGAGGATATCGGCTACAGCGGCTATAGTACCATCGAGCAGGAGCGGGACCCCAGGAATGTGGAAGGGAGCCTGCGGGACGTGAAGGCCAGCGTGGAATATTTGAAAAGCGTGGGCTACCACATTTGACCTGTTGATAAGCGTATTCGGTTTGGAACAACGCCGGCGCCACGCAGGCATGACTGCCGCCGTTGAGATAGAGTCTTTCCGTATCGCCCTGCCTCTCAGGACACGAAGGGCGGAAGATATGATTCCTTTGACCGCTTCTTCAAGAAGCGGGTTCGCCGCGTTTCTTGCCCTTGTCAATTTGCGCCGGTGAGCTTTTCGAATACTTTTAGTCGATTGCGCAACTCAAAAAACCAGTGATAACAAGGCTTTCGAGCGTCAAATATATCAGACTTTCCTCCACTGAAAAGGTGGTAAGAACATAGGCAAAGCGGAGGGAAAAGCATGCGAAGGGAATATCAGCAGATGTTGCGTCTGGACGCTTACAAAAACGTGGAGGAACAGCTGCGGAGCAACAAACCGAAGCTGTTCCATTTGTTAGACGAGCACTTGAATTAGGAAGAAATTATTCCGCCCCGGTTCTACACCCCGTTCTATCAGCGCTTTGGCCGCAAACAGGGCTATGAGCTGGAAAGCTTTCTTCGGGCATTGTTTCTTCAGTAGATTTTTCACTATGTGGAAGATTCTCAACTGCTCAACACGCTACGGTTCAGCCAAGAAATGCGGGATTACTGTGGGTTCGAAAAGGTGCCGGACGCCGCGAAACTCACACGCTTCAAACAGGGCTTTTGCGAATATATTCGGGACGTATTTGAACGTCTGGTGGATATGACGGAACCGATCTGCGCTGAGATGGACAAGGCGCTTGCGGATATACGGGTGTACGATACGACTGGGATCGAAAGCTATGTGGCTGAAAATAACCCTAAATTCATAGGCAAAATGGCTGGGCAGTCGCGCTCCATCGCAAGGCTTGATCCATCCTTTATCAGCGGTATGGCAAAGGGAACGGACCTGATAGCCTCAGAAATCGTTCTGCGGCTGCGGGAACGGGACTCACGCCTGAAACTCATCGCCGCCATACCCTATCCAGATTTCGGCTTGCATTGGAGACGGAACGTTTTCAGGCGGTGCTGTCTGCGGCGGACCTGAAACGATGCATATGCCCCCGTTTTTCCTATGACTCCTATCAGGCCAGAAACAAATGGATGGTGAATCACAGCTCCCTGGTGATCGCGGTGTTTAACGGCGGAGCCGGGGGAACGAAAAACACGCTGGAGTTTGCAAAGGAAAATCAAGTCCCCTGCGTCATTATCGACAGCGGCGGCAAGATGTGATATGATATCCCTATCAAAAATAGCAGGAGGCTGGACGTATGCGGAAGATCTTACTGGTCATCGACATGCAGAATGACTTTATCAACGGCGCCTTGGGCACCCCAGAGGCGGAGGCCATCGTGGACCGGGTGGCGGAGGAGGTTGCTAAGTACCCCGCCGGAGATGTCATCGCCACACGGGACACCCACCCGGAGAGCTACCTGGAGACCGAGGAGGGCCGGAACCTGCCTGTGGTCCACTGCGTCAAGGGGACTCCCGGCAGGGAGCTGCACCCGAAGATCGCCGCCGCCCTGAAGGACGCGGTGGTGATCTACAAGCCCACCTTTGGCTCCAGGGAACTGGCGGAGAAGCTGGCCCTGCTGGCGGAGTTGGACGAGCTGGAAATCACGCTGGCGGGCCTCTGCACGGACATCTGCGTCGTCTCCAACGCCCTGCTGGTCAAGGCGTTTCTGCCGGAGACATCTATCCGGGTGATTGCGGACTGCTGTGCTGGCGTAACGCCGGAGAGCCACAAGGCAGCGCTGGACACCATGCGGATGTGCCAGATTCAAATTCAATAATGAATATATGAGAGGCAAGTTGTATATTGAAAATGGACAGTCGGATAAGCCATGTCCGGCTGTCAAATTATATTTAGGGGGTGGCCCCTCAGCCCCCATGAAAAAAGAAAGGCAGGAGGCAACATGAAAATCATTGGCATCAGACCCTCAGAAGCTGTACCAATAGGCTAAAACCGCTTGAGTAAAGTGCTGAAAGCAGCAATGGTGCAAACAGNTTGTGCAGAAC
>NZ_CAJMXG010000300.1:0-3010 GCF_905219725.1 Oscillibacter sp. CU971 | reverse complement strand
GTCCGGGAGCATTACATCCACAATTGCCAGATCAGGCTTTTCCGCTTTGGCGGCGGCAATTCCCTCTTTCATGTTGGCAGCAATCACAAGACGCTGAAACCCCTCGTCCGCTAAAATAGCCGATACCATTTTCAAAAGCTCCGGCTCGTCATCCACCAGCAGGAGCTTTTTGCTGTGTAAAAAGGAATTGTCCATCGTGATGCCTCCTGACGAGATGGAATCACAGGTTTAGGCTATATCGTAAGAGATTGTAGGGATGCCCGCTTTTACCGTCTATTTTAGCAGTTGAAGAAATAATCGAAAAACCCAAGGATCTTGCTAATCGGTTGGAAGCTGTGTTTTCATCTCTTGTTGAATAGATAAAGACTTTTGCGCCAAATTGTTCCTTGCAATATTGAAGCAGCCCTTGAAGAATCTGCTTGCCAAATCCTTTTCCAACATAATTTGGCCCCAAACATATTCCGGCTTCTTGATATATGTAAGGTTCAATTTTCTCTATACCAGCAAACCCAATCGCTTTACCGCTTAATTTTTCATAAACCAAATAAGTGTCATGGCTTTTCTGAAAGGTGATGGTTTTTGCGATTCTTATTTTAGCGGCTTCTTCACTTGTGGTAATATTCCAGTCCATATACCTTGCGCTTTCTGGCTGTGACCAAACATTATGGTACATTTCTTCCCAATCCGGAAACTTTGCTTTATCTAAGATAAGGCTCTCTGTTTCAATCATTTTCGAGTCCCTCCATTGTCAGCTTGATTATAACACAGTTTAACCGCTTTATAAATGCCGGTGCAAAAAAGTAAGGTAAAAGTAAGGACACGAGAATGCAGAAGTCAGGTTGATGCTGTACCATAGGGGCAGAAAGGAGATGTGTCTATGGACCATATCATCACCACAGAGCAGTTGACGAAACAATACAAAAACTTCACCTCTGTCAACCATGTTTCTATTCACGTCCGCAGGGGCAGTATTTACGCACTTTTAGGCCCCAACGGGGCGGGTAAATCCACCACCATGAAAATGCTCCTGGGACTGACCGCCCCCACAAAGGGCCGTTTCACCATTGACGGGAAGCAGTTTCCGGGCGACCGGCTGAAAATTCTGCGGGAGATCGGCTCTTTCATTGAGGCCCCCTCGTTCTACGCCAACCTGACGGGCCGGGAGAACCTGGATGTGATACGCCGGATTTTAGGGCTGGGTCAAAACACCGTGGAGGATGCCTTGGAGCTGGTGGGGTTGTCCGAATTTGGAGATCGCCTCGCAAAGAAGTATTCCCTGGGCATGAAACAGCGGCTTGGCCTCGCCGGGGCGCTGCTGGGCCGTCCGCCCATCCTCATTCTGGACGAACCGACCAACGGCCTTGACCCCTCCGGCATCCATGAAATACGCAATCTGGTGAAGTCCCTGCCTGATCTGTACGACTGTACCATCCTTATTTCCTCCCATATGCTGTCGGAAATGGAACTGATGGCGGACGACATCGGCATCCTCAATCATGGGCGGCTGCTGTTCGAGGGCAGCTTGGATGATATGCGGCACAGCGCGCGGCAGGCGGGAATGTCCGCCGACAACCTGGAAGATGTGTTCCTCTCCATCGTGGAGCAGGACAACGCCGTGAGACGGCAGAGGGCAAAGCTATGAGGGCGCTTGTGATCGAACTGCGGAAAGAGAAGCGGACGGGGGTAATCCCGGTGCTGCCGGCGGTTGGTATTTTAGGCGCGGCCTATGCCTTTGTCAATTTTCTCATTCGGAAAGATACCCTGCTCAATCTTCCTTTGGCCCCAATGGATGTACTGCTGACCCAGCTTTACGGCATGATTATGATACTGAACCTGTTCGGTATCGTTGTCGCGGCCTGCATGGTCTTTCATCTGGAGTTTCAGGGCAGCGCGATCAAAAAAATGTATATGCTCCCCATGAGCGTACCGGGGATGTATCTCTGCAAACTCCTGATCTTGACCGTCATGCTCTTTGCGGCGGTAGCTCTGGAAAATCTGGCGCTTATGAAAATCGGACAGAGCTGCCTGCCCCAGGGGACATTTGAAATGGGAACGCTGCTCCGCTTTACGGCCTATTCGTTCCTCACATCCATGCCGGTGCTGTCCTTTATGGTGCTGATTTCCTCTCGCTTTGAAAATATGTGGGTTCCCCTAGGCGTGGGAGTTGCCGGTTTTTTAAGCGGGATGGCCCTGGCGTCGTCAGGCGCGGCAGTCCTGATGGTGCATCCGTTCATTGTGATGTTCAAGCCTGCGGTGGCTATGAGCGCACAGCCTGATATGTTGGCGGTCATGTTTGCGCTGGTCGAAACGCTCCTTTTCCTTGGCCTTGGGCTGTGGATGGCAAAAAGTAAGCGCTATGAGTAAAGGAGGAACCGCATGAACTTTTTGGATTTGCTCGGCATTGAGTTTATGAAGGTGAAACGCTCAAAGATCGTTCCGCTGATTTTTATTGCCCCGCTGCTGGTAGTGGCCTCCGGGGTAGCGTCGTTAAGCCGGTACTTCACGCCGGAGTACACCAACGCATGGCCCGCTATGTTCATTCAAAGCGCCCTGGTCTACGCCTACTATCTGCTGCCGCTGAGCATGATCGTGGTATGCGTGATGATTGCGGGGAGGGAAACACAGAACAATGGCATTTTGAAAATGCTGGCCTTGCCGGTGAGCCGGAAAGCCCTTTCCCTGGCAAAGTTTTGTGTCCTGATGTTCTATCTATTCATGGAAATGGTTGTCTTTCTGGCGGTGTTCGTAGTTGCCGGTATGCTGGCTACTTCAACAATGGGAATTACAGAAACATTGCCCGTTCTCTATCTTCTGAAATGGTGCGTGGGGCTGTTTTTGACCATGCTCCCATGCTTGGCGGCGATGTGGGCTATCACGGTGTTATTTGAAAAGCCTTTGCTTTCCGTGGGGCTAAACCTGCTGCTGGTGATCCCCGGTATTCTGGCCGCCAACACGCCGCTCTGGATTGCTTATCCCTACTGTTACAGCGGCTATCTGGTGTCCTGTTCTC
>NZ_CAJMXG010000299.1:0-3020 GCF_905219725.1 Oscillibacter sp. CU971 | reverse complement strand
TGCACAAGCTGTTTGCACCATTGCTGCTTTCAGCACTTTACTCAAGCGGTTTTAGCCTATTGGTACAGCTTCTTAATGAGTGCCGGTGAAGAAAGCCTGTATCTCAAAAACCGCCGCAGGTCTGACGGGCTTGCTGCTGTTGCTGAGCTTTGCTGCCTGCGGCGGTCAGACATGGGAGGAAGCAGAAATGCCCGCTATGAATACCCCTCCGCCGGAGGAACCTGCCCTGACGGAGATTACAATAACTGCCGGTGAAACCGTCCTGGAGGGCGTGCTTTTTGACAATGAGACGGCGCGGGCGGTTTCGGCCATGCTGCCGCTGACGGTGGACCTGTGGCATCCTGCCCCTGGTTTTGCCCGTGCCTTTGACCTGCCGGAACAAATTCCTGATACAGCGGAGCGGACACGGAACTACGAGCGGGGTGGGCTGGCCTATTGGTATGAGGGACCCTCCGTAGCGATTTTTTATAGTGACCATCTGGAACAGACGATTGTGGAAGTGGTGACGATTGGGCGGATCACATCCGATATTTCCGTCTTTGAGGAATATGGCGGTTCCATAACAATTACAGAAAAGGAAGAATGATTTCAATGAGAAAACTCTTGTCCATCCTTATGTGCTTGCTGCTTGTCTGCGCCATATCCGGGTGCGGTCCATCAGGATGGGATACACCGGCAGCAAGCAGCCAAGACCAAAGGCCGGAAACAGGAACGGCCCCCGGTCAGCAGGAAACAGATACATCCGTACCGGCAGAAACGCAGGATCAGCAGATTCTGATCGCATATTTCTCTGTTCC
This sequence comes from Oscillibacter sp. CU971, assembly GCF_905219725.1. Classification (NCBI taxonomy): domain Bacteria; kingdom Bacillati; phylum Bacillota; class Clostridia; order Eubacteriales; family Oscillospiraceae; genus Oscillibacter; species Oscillibacter sp. CU971. The sequence continues at coordinate 2,223 of NZ_CAJMXG010000299.1, read as the reverse complement.
GGAGGATGTGGATACCACAGGTGTGGACGCTGTTGCCAGTGCCAGTATTGTGGTTAGCGAGGGGGAAAAGCTGGGCAACACCCAGTATGTGGCGGAATTGATCCAGAATGCCATTGGCGGCGACCTGTTCCGCATTGAAACGGTTGCCCCCTATCCGCTGGATCATGAGCCTCTCGTGGATCAGGCCAGCGAGGAAAAGGCGGCGGCTGTCAGGCCGGAGCTGTCCGCCCAGGTGGAGGGTTTTGAGCAGTACGATATTGTCCTGCTGGGGTATCCCAACTGGTGGGCCGACCTGCCTATGCCGGTTTACAGCTTTCTGGAATCTTACGATTTCGGCGCGAAAACCATCATCCCCTTCATCATCCACGGAGGCAGCCGCGCATCCCGCACTGTGGAGACAATTTCGGAATTGCAGCCTGACGCATCGGTCTACGATAATGCGCTGGTGCTGTCCCGGAATGATGTAGCCAGCAGCGCCGATGATGTGACAGCTTGGATAACCAATATTTTTGCCAACAGCTAAAAAGGAGAGCATCATGGAATCAACAAATCGTCCCTATGTGGTGTGCCATATGCTGATGGCGCTGGACGGGAAGATCGACGGGGCGTGTATGTCCGCCGCCTGCGCCAAAGCCTACGGGCAACTGCGCACCACCTTCGATTGTCAGGCCACCATCTATGGCACGACCACCATGGCGGGAACCTATTCCGATGGCCTCGCCCCGGCAGAGCTGCCAGCAAGCGAGACTGTTTGGCCCCATGAGGACTATGTGGCCCCGTCTGACGTTCACAACTTCATCGTATCCGTAGACCCCCAGGGGATATTGGGGTGGAATGACAAGTACATTGAAAAGCGGGGCCGTCCGAAAGCCCATGTGATCGAAGTCCTTACGGAGCAGGTTTCGGGCGAGTATCTGGCTTATCTGCGGAAGGTGGATGTATCCTATGTGTTCGCCGGGAAAGACCGGCTGGACTGTACTCTGCTGCTTGGTAAACTGAAAGCTCTGTTTCACATTGACCGGCTGATGCTGGCGGGCGGCGGTCAGATGAACTGGTCTTTCGCCCAGGAAGATTTGATTGACGAGTTGAGTATCATCCTCGCCCCTACAGCGGACGGGAAGCGGGAATCGGCATCCCTGTTTGAGAAACCGGCGTTCCTCCCGGAACGGATTCCGGCGGTATTTCATTTGAAAGCGGTGGAAAAGCTGGACAATGACGGCCTGTGGTTGCGTTATATCCTGCGGAAGTGATATACTGCTCCTGGAACTGTCATGGCAATGCCATGAACATGATGATGAAATGAGGTTTAACAGTATGCGGAAACATTTTGAGAGCAGCCCCTGGTTCTTCCCTCTGCCGGTGCTGATTATTGGCACTTACGATGAAAACGGGAAAGCGGACGCGATGAACGCCGCCTGGGGTGGTCTGTATGGCCGGGACAAGGTAGTCCTCTGTCTGAGCGCGGGACACAAGACCACCAAGAATATCAAGGTGAAGGGCGCGTTCACCGTCAGCTTTGCCGATGCCGCCCATGTGGTGGAGGCGGACTATGTGGGGCTGGTGTCCGCCAATCAGGAGCCGGATAAGCTGGCCAAGGCCGGACTGCATACCACCCGGAGCGANGCGGTGGATGCTCCGTTGATTGATGAGTTTCCGATTGCCATGGAGTGCAGGCTGATCAAGGTGAGCGAGGACGGCAACATCATCGGTCAGATCGTGGGCATCAGCGCAGATGAGAAGGTGCTGGGCGCAGACGGTAAAATTGATGCAGCCAAGCTGCAAGCGATTTCCTTTGACCCCTGCGGCAATACCTATATGAAGATGGGCGAGGTCGTAGGAAAAGCGTTCCAGGACGGCGGGAAGCTGAAATAAAGAAAGGATTATTCGCTATGGCAGAAAAGCAAACAGCGGGCCGCGACTGCTTGGGTGATCTCGCCCCGAAATTTGCGGAACTGAACGATGATGTTCTCTTTGGTGAGGTCTGGTCAAGGGAGGACCAGCTCTCTCTCCCCGTGACCGCAGCATGATTACCATTGCGGCGCTGTTCTCGGCGGGGATGTATCCCCAACTTAAATCCCATCTTGAAATTGGCAAGGCCCATGGCCTCACCAAGCAGGAGGCTGTGGAGATCGTGACCCAGCTTGCCTAATGTCATTAAGCTAGCCGCGAAGAAAGAAACGGCAGAAGGCAATGGGATTCCGAAGGAAATCCAGAAGGAACTTA
>NZ_CAJMXG010000298.1:0-3024 GCF_905219725.1 Oscillibacter sp. CU971 | reverse complement strand
GGTGTAATCCCCCGGCTGGGGGCGGAGGGCCTCCGCCGGGCCCAACAGCGCCCAGGCCCCGGAGGCCCTCCGCCCCCAGCCGGGGGATTACACCATCATCAAGCCCCGGTGGAGCGCCTTTTTCCAGACGGAGCTGGACCTGATCCTCCGCCGCCTGGACGTGCGGACGGTGATTCTGGCGGGGACCACCACCCCCAACTGCGTCCGCACCACCTGCTACGACGCCATTGCCCTGGAGTACAACACCGTGGTGCTGACGGACTGCTGTTCCTCCCAGACGGAGGAGATCCAGCGGGTGAACCTGGAGGACATGGAGCGGGCCGGGGCGCTGCTGATGGACAGCGCCGCCTTCGCCGCCTACGGGCCCGAAACGGTCCCGGACCTCTCCGCCGCCATCCGGGAGGAAATGCTGGCCTCGGATGCCTTCCCGGAGCCCTTCGCCGCCCAGGGGGACGCCGTGGGCTGGACGGACCTCTGGTGAGGCCCGCGTGCAGATTGTGAACGTTTGCGTAAATTCCGTCAAGCCTTCCGTCAAAGCGTAAAAAAAGCCGGAGAGCCTTTGGCGAATTTGGAAAATTTTCTAAAACGCGGAGAAAAACCGTTGATTTTTCAGCGGGAAAATGCTAATTTCTTTATAGCGAAAACGATTGCGGCAGCGCTTCGCTTCCGCCGGTTTTCCCCTCTGCCCCGGAGGGCCCCTGCCGGGCCCCAGGACGACAATTTTTCAAGGAGGTCGTTTCCCATGTTTGATTCCAAAAACGTTTCCCTGGGCATTGCGCCCATTGGCTGGTGCAACGATGATATGCCCGAGCTGGGCGGCGAGAACACCTTCCAGCAGATCGTCAGCGAGATGGCCCTGGCGGGCTTTACCGGCTGTGAGATCGGCAACAAGTACCCCACGGACCCCGCCGAGCTGAAAAAGGCCCTGGACCTCAGGGGCATGCGGATTGCCAGCCGCTGGTATTCCTCGTTTCTCCTGACCCGCCCCTTTGAGGAGGAGGAGAAGGACTTTAAGGCGAACCTGGACTTCCNGGCCGCCGTGGGGGCGAACCGNATCAACGTCAGCGAGCAGAGCTATTCCATCCAGGGCCAGATGGACACCCCGGTCNTCACCGGCGGGCACNAGCATGTGATGAACGACGGGGAGTGGGCCCTTTTCTGCGACGGGCTGAACAAGCTGGGCAAGATCGCCGCCGACCGGGGCTTCAAGCTCTGCTTCCACCNCCACATGGGCACCGTGGTCCAGACCAGCGAGGAGACGGACCGGATGATGGCCAATACCGACCCCCGGTATGTGTTTTTGTGCTATGACACCGGCCACTTCACCTTCGCCGGGGAGGACCCCCTGACCATGCTGAAGAAGTATGTGAACCGGGTGGGCCATGTGCATCTGAAGGACATGCGCCTGCCGGTTGTGGAAGAGNCCCGGAAGAACAACTGGAGCTTCCTCCAGTCCGTGCGCAGCGGCGCGTTCACCGTGCCCGGCGACGGCGACGTGGACTTTGACCCGGTGTTTAAGGTTCTGGCGGACGCCGGGTATCGGGGCTGGCTGCTGGTGGAGGCCGAGCAGGACCCCGCCAAGGCGAATCCGCTGGAGTACGCCATGAAGGGGCGGAAGTACATTCGGGAGCATACGGGGCTCTAAGGCTCAAAGAGGGGACTTCGTCCCCCCCCCCTTTGGATTCCCCCCTCCAGTGACACCGGTCACTGGAGCCGCCGCCCCAGGCGGCTGGAGTCAAGGAATTTTTGTGACGCGCGTGTCGTCGCAAAAATGATTTGAATTACAATTTGGGAGATGATTCCAATGACCTATTTTAACAAAAACGCCGAACTCAAGCAGGGGTACAACCCCTACATCGATATGTCCGCGGACGACATGGGCACCCAGATGGACGTGGGCCTCCTGGTCATGGAGCCCGGCGACACCTTCACCTTCGAGGAGGCAGAAAAGGAAATCGCCATCCTCCTCTTCGCCGGTACGGTGACCTACCAGTGGGCCGGGAAGACCGTGGAGGCCGAGCGTCCCGACTGCTTCCACCATGAGGCCTACTGTCTCNTGGCGGGCCGGGGGGAGAAGATCGTCCTCACCGCCAAGGCCCACAGCGAGCTGTACATCCAAAAGACCCTCAACGAAAAGCCCTTTGAGGCGGTCATGTACACCCCCGACACCGTCCAGACCCAGCACGCCGGGTGCAATGGCGAGCTTTTGGGCTGCATGGAGCGGGAGATCAAAACCTTCTTCGACCACGACAACGCGCCCTTTTCCAACATGGTCCTGGGCGAGGTGCTGAACCACCCCGGCAAGTGGTCCTCCTATCCCCCCCATCACCATCCTCAGCCGGAGGTCTATTTCTACCGCTTTGACTATCCCCACGGCTTCGGCGCGGGCTTTGCCAACGGGGAGATTTATCAAACCGGCCACAACGGCCTTGCCGTCATCACCANCGGCTNCCANTCCCAGACCGCCGCGCCGGGCTACGCCATGTGCTACGCCTGGGGCATCCGGCACCTGGAGGGGGACCCCTGGCTGAAGACCCGCATCGACGACGAGGAGCACGCCTGGCTCTGGAAGCCCGACGCCAACGACCACATCTATCAGGGATAAACTTTAAAGGAGGTTTTTCCAATGGAAACGNTTCGCTTAACGACGGCCCAGGCCATTGTCAAATTCCTGGATAACCAGTACGTCTCCATGGACGGCGTGGAGACCAAATTCGTGGAGGGCTTTTTCACCATCTTCGGCCACGGCATCGCCGTGGGCCTGGGCGAGGCCCTGGACACGAACCCCGGCGGCCNCAAGGTCATGCAGGGCCGGAACGAGCAGGGCATGTGCCATGTGGCCATCGCCTTCGCCAAGCAGAACTGCCGCAAGCGGATCATCGCCTGCGCTTCCTCCGTGGGCCCCGGCGCGGCCAATATGGTGACGGCGTGCGCAACGGCCACGGTCAACAACATCCCCCTGCTGGTCTTCCCGGCGGACACCTTCGCCTCCCGCCAGCCGGACCCGGTGCTCCAGCAGCTGGA
>NZ_CAJMXG010000297.1:0-3039 GCF_905219725.1 Oscillibacter sp. CU971 | reverse complement strand
GCGGCTCCGGGACAGCGGCCTCCCGGACGGGAGCGGCCTTTGGGGCATCCGGGGCTTTGCCGTCACTTCGGGACACTTTGTCTCGTTTAGGCGGCTTTGCCTTTCCGGAGGCCGTTTTATCCTCCTTGGGCGGGCGGCCCTTGCGTGGCTTTGTTTCCTCCTTGCCAGTGGGCCCCGCTTTTTCTTCTTTGGGCGGGCGGCCACGCCGGGGCGTTTTCGGCTTATCGCCGCCAGCGGCGGGAATTTCCTCCTTTCCGTCTTTACCCGCCGCCTCCTTTTCCACCTGGGCCCGGGCNGCCTGCCGCTTTTCGCCCATCAGCTCATTGATCTTGTCAAAGGATACCACCACATCGCCGGGAGCGGGCTGGGCAGGCCCGGCCTGTTCCTGCTTGGGCGTGGGTGCGGCGGCCTGTTCGGGAGCCTCCGGGAGTTTTTCACTGCCGGGGCCTGTGTTCAGTTTTTCATCAGCCATTCACTAACCTCCTTTTTGTGAAAGTTGCATAAATTTAGGGGTTAAATTTCTGTAATTATTTTTTGCCTCCTTTCCGCCTATCCACGCAAAAAAGCCGTCCGTTTTTTCATGCCGGACGGCTTTTAGCGTAATGTGATAGATCAAATATTANTTTTTGTGGTTGGTAGGCTTTGAAAAGCCTTGTATTTACAGTGTTCTTATTAAGAAACAATCATATGAATGAGTTTTAATAGGAACACTGTAATATCAAGGGTTTCCACGCATAAAGAACATTTTGATATTTCGGAGGGAAGTAACAGCACGGTGTAACAGCGCCGTGCTGTTACTTCTTTTTATCCGCAATATTCCGGGGAAAAATCAATCTCCCCTATAAAGTTGTAGTGTACGTCAATCCGCTGGATGCGGTGGCCGCTGGACTTGTCGGCTTCATGGACAACAATCTTGTCCACAAATTCATGCAAGAGCTGGGGAGTCAGTTCTGTCGGCTCGGTGTACTTCTTTACGATTTTCAGAAAACTTTTGATATTGACAGCCTGCGCTTCGGAGGCTTCCACAATGGCGTTTAGACTTTCAACGGACTGTTTCAATTCTGCCTGCTCCGCTTCATAGGCTGCGGACAGTTTGGCAAATCGTTCGTCTGTCAGCTTACCTGTCACATTGTCCTCAGAGAGCTTTTGTCAAGGGTAAATTTATAAAATGCTGTATGACCTTCATAATTGTAGGTCATACAGCATTTTATTAAAGTCATCAACCATGCCAGGGATTTCTGAAAAGTGTAGCTATGCAGGCTTTTGAAGCAGAATCCGTTACTCCGCCATACAATCAACTTCCTCCAGGAATTTGTCCCTAAAACGTTCCCAGAGATTTTGAGATAAATCATCTACCATTCCAAGATGACTAACAATGCGGTCTTTGAGGTCATTTAGTGCATAATTTCGCTTTTCCTTATCAGCCAGACGGAATGTCATATCCCTTGGATTAACAGCACCTTCAATTTTAGTGTACTGAAATCCTGGCAATAAAATGCTTTGATATGCGCTCTGCTTTACCCACGCGGCCCCCATTTCATTTAGGCAAACCGGACTTTTATAATAATTTTTTGACAGCATCATAATGAAAAAGAGATTATCACTGTCCATTTCATTGCGAATGAAATCGTATAAATCTCCAGCTCCCTGCGGAATTCCATACCCAGCAACAGAACTGCAAAACAATTGGTTTTGTTTCACACCCATTTGCTCAAGCATGGTAACAAATTTCTCAACAATGGGCTTGTCATCCGTGGAATGGCTGATAAAGATTTTAGGGGCCTTATACATTTCGTCAAAATGGTCATACATATACTTAACCACTTCACTCATAGCTACAAGGCAATCTTTTATGCTGATTAAATTATGCGTTCTCAACCATAGCAAAAGGTCAAGCTGCGCACAATCGCAAGGGAAAGTAGCTTTGTATGCCGATATGATTTCCTTACACCGCTGGACACATCTCAGAAAAAGTGCTGTTTGTTGATTACTGAGAGACAAAACAATATAGCTGTCATAAAATTCATTCAAAGTTTCTTTTGTCACCAAGCAGTTCAAATCAGCACACCTCCCACTCCGTCTCATCTCCACATATATTCCGTATCTTCAACCGCAAAGGCCGCTTATCGCTACGGACTGTCCCATCCCAAAATTCCTTTGTTTTCGTCCCGTTGCGGATCACATACCCCAGCTTATCGATCTTGACCTCGCTGTCAGAGTGCCATTCGCCCTGGGCGGCAGTACAATCCACACTTAGATACTCGATCAGCTCCAGCCCCTCCTCACTGATCTCAATGGGCTTGAAGGGTTTCTTTTCAGTAGCGCTCATCCGGGCCTTTTCGTTAAACTCAAAAATCTTTTGCATCACCCGGTCGCTGAGGAACTTGTCCACCAAGACAGCGTAGCCGCCGTACAGATCATCGTGGGTTTCCTCCATATGAAATTCTGCGTAGTCGCCAATCACCACATTATCCAAAATGGTTTTCAAATCCCGCAGTTCGATTTCGACGGTCGTGCTGTCATCGTCTTTGATAAACTTGCGGATTTCATCCTCACTGGTGATGTCGATATAGTAGACGATTACTTTTTTGACTGTTGTGTCCAAATCAGGGATGGCCTGGTGGATAATACGGTTCATCATCACCGTGTCCAGCAGCTTGGAGGAGCTGTCCATCAGGTTTGGAACGTAAACCGGAACTGTCCCCAGCTTGCTGTCGGAGATAGCTCCCTCCCAGAAGGAATCCAGTGAATCCTCGTTCTTCAGTCCGGGAATCAGGGACTTGATCTTCTCCATGGTCTGAACCGGGTTGCGGTAGAGCTGCACGCCGTCTTTGATCTCCAGCACGTCAAACTCCGCCCCGTCCGCTTTCAGCCGGTCGCGGGTGGTCTGGATGGAGTTTAGGCCAATGTCGCAGTGTCAGCGCCAGTGATAAAATGTAAAAAAACGCCGAGGAAAAAATGTAGTTTTGTGGCGGAGAGGAGGGAAAAAAGATAGACTCCCAATCAGGGCGAAAAAGAGCCCGGAAAGGGAGTCAGGAA
>NZ_CAJMXG010000296.1:0-3065 GCF_905219725.1 Oscillibacter sp. CU971 | reverse complement strand
GTACTTGATAATTTGGCGCGGGGACCCTATAATGAAGATTGTGAGCAAATTAGCAAAGTCGGGATTTGCTCTCTTTGTCCAAACTTAAACGAGATAACAGAACCCACAATTTTACAAAATAACAGGAGGAACAATCATGAAGGTAGCGATTTTTGGCGCGGGCACGATGGGCAGCGGCATCGCTCAGGTCTTCGCGGCGAAGGGCCACACCGCCCTGATGTACGCCAGCTCCGTGGCGTCCGCCCAGAAGCACAAGGACAAGCTGGCCGCCTCTCTCCAGAAGCGGGTGGACAAGGGCCGGATGGAACAGGCCGCCGCCGACGCCATCATGGCCAACGTGCTGGTGGAGGAAAAGTCCGCCTGCGCCGACGCGGATCTCGTCATTGAGTGCGTCAAGGAAGACATGGGCACCAAGAAGGCCCTGCTCAGCGAGCTGGACGCCATGTGCAAGCCCGAGGCCATTTTTGCCTCCAACACCTCCTCCCTGTCCATCACCGAGATGGCCAACGGCCTGAACCATCCCGTGATCGGCATGCACTTCTTCAATCCCGTCCCCAGCATGAAGCTGGTGGAGATCATCCGGGGCGCCAACACCACCCAGGAGACCTTCGACTTCATCTACAAGCTGTCCCAGGAGATCGGCAAGGACCCGGTGGAAGTGGCCGAGGCTCCCGGCTTTGTGGTCAACAAGATCCTGATTCCCATGATCAACGAGGCGGCGGGCCTGGTGGAGACCGGCGTCGCTTCCGTGGAGGACATCGACAAGGCCATGCGCCTGGGCGCGAACCATCCCATGGGCCCCCTGGCTCTTGGCGACTTCATCGGCCTGGACGTGTGCCTGGCCATCATGGAGACTCTCTTCAACGAGAGCGGCGATCCCAAGTACCGTCCCGCCCTGCTGCTGAAGAAGATGGTCCGCGGCGGATTGCTGGGCAAGAAGACCGGCAAGGGCTTCTACGACTATTCCAAGTAAAACCGGAGTAAAGGAGTATATAAGGTATGGATTTTCATCTTTCCAATGAGCAGCTGATGCTCCGTAAGATGTACCGCGAGTTCGCCGAGAACGAGGTCAAACCCCTGGCCGAGGAGATCGACGAGGAAGAGCGCTTCCCCATGGAGACCGTGGAGAAGATGGCAAAGCTGGGCATGATGGGCATTTACTTCCCCAAGGAGTACGGCGGCGCCGGCGGCGACGTTCTCTCTTATGCCATGTGCGTGGAAGAGCTGGCCAAGGTCTGCGGCACCACCGCCGTCATCGTCTCCGCCCACACCTCCTTGTGCTGCGCCCCCATCTTTGAGCACGGCACCGAGGAGCAGAAGAAAAAGTATCTCCCCGACCTGCTGAGCGGCAAGAAGATCGGCGCCTTCGGCCTCACGGAGCCCGGCGCCGGCACCGACGCCTCCGGCCAGCAGACCACCGCCGTCCTGGAGGGCGACCACTATGTCCTCAACGGCTCCAAGTGCTTCATCACCAACGGAAACGTGGCGGACACCTTTGTGGTCATGGCCATGACCGACAAGTCCAAGGGAAACCACGGCATCTCCGCCTTCATCGTGGAAAAGGGCTTCCCCGGCTTCTCCACCGGCAAGCATGAGAAGAAAATGGGCATCCGGGGCTCCTCTACCTGCGATTTGATCTTTGAGGACTGCATCGTTCCCAAGGAGAACCTGCTGGGCAAAGAGGGCAAGGGCTTCAAGATCGCCATGATGACCCTGGACGGCGGTCGTATCGGCATCGCGGCCCAGGCTCTGGGCCTGGGCGAGGGCGCGGTGAACGAGGCCGTGAAGTACACCCAGGAGCGCGTCCAGTTCGGCCGCCGCCTGAGCCAGTTCCAGAACACCCAGTTCCAGCTGGCCGACATGCACTGCCGCATGCAGGCCGCTCAGTACCTGGTGTACGCCGCCGCCTGCAAGAAGCAGCTGCACGAGGACTATTCCATGGACGCCTCCATGGCGAAGCTCTTCGCCGCCGAGGCCGCGTCCGACGTGACCCGCCGGGCCGTCCAGCTCTTCGGCGGCTACGGCTACACCCGCGAGTATCCCGTGGAGCGCATGATGCGCGACGCCAAGATCACCGAGATTTACGAGGGTACATCCGAAGTCCAGCGCATGGTCATTTCCAGCCGCCTGGGCGTGAAATAAGATAGGAGGTAAACGGTCATGAAAATCATTGTTTCCATCAAGCAGGTTCCCGATACCTCCGGCAAGGTCGCAGTCAATCCCGACGGTACCCTGAACCGCGCTTCCATGCAGACCATCACGAACCCCGATGATATGAACGCCCTGGAGGCCGCCCTGAAAATGAAGGACGCCACGGGCTGCAAGGTTGTCGTGGTCACCATGGGTCCCCCGCCGGCGGCGGGCATGCTCCGGGAAGCCCTGGCTATGGGCGCGGACGAGGCCATCCTGGTTTCCGCCCGGGAGTTCGGCGGCTCCGATACTTACGCCACCTCCCAGATTCTCGCCGCGGCGGTGAACCGCATCGGCGTGGAAGCCGACGACATTGTGATGTGCGGCCGCCAGGCCATCGACGGCGACACGGCCCAGGTGGGTCCCCAGATGGCAGAGAAGCTGCATCTGCCCCAGATTACCTACGCCGCGGACATCACCAAAGAAGGCAACACCGTCACCGTCAAGCGGATGCTGGAAGACGGCTATATGACCATCAAGACCCAGACTCCCTGCCTGATTACCTGCATCAAGGAGCTGAACGAGCCCCGCTACATGAGCGTGGGCGGCGTGTTCGAGGCTTACGGAAAGCCCCTGACCACCTATGGCTATGACGATTTGAAGGACGATCCCCTGATCGACGCCACCACCATCGGCCTGAAAGGCTCCCCCACCAACATCTTCAAGAGCTTCACCCCGCCCCAGAAGGGCGCCGGCATGATGCTGGAGGGCGCGGACAAGGCCACCTGCGAGAAGCTGGCGGGCATCCTGGCCGCCAAGCACATCATCTGAGAAGGGGGATAAAACGAATATGTCTAATTTCAACAGTGCGGATATCGCTGCCTTCAAGGACGTTTGGGTCTTCTGCGAGCAGCGCGAGGGCAAGCTGATGCCCA
>NZ_CAJMXG010000295.1:0-3069 GCF_905219725.1 Oscillibacter sp. CU971 | reverse complement strand
CTTATATAATAGGGAGCAGGTGAGGTTCCGGATTGCATGGAGTCCGACCGGGGACGTCAGGGGAAAAAACTTTGTTGCACTTTCCGGGTTCAGGTTTCCTTATGTAATAGGGGACAGCTAAAGCTTCGCATTACAAGAGAACAGCCTAACCGCAATCAAGGCAATCTTTTTGTGTTGCTCTTTCCGGTTCTGGGGTTCTTTAGTAATAGGGGAAGTGATCGCCCCAGGCTACGAATGAGAAAGAGGTGAGTCCCATGCAGACGTAAGCGGGCGCTCCGCCGCCGGGATGCGTCCAAAACCCGTGAGAACAAACAACGATAAAACCACTGCAAACCATATCAACAAAAAATATGAAAAGGAGAATACCCATGAGAAAGATGAAAAAACTGACATCTCTGCTTCTGGTCCTGGTCATGAGCCTGGCTCTGGCCATCCCCTGCTTCGCTGCTGAGCCGGAGCAGAAAGTGATTCGCCTGGAGATCGGGGAGTCCTATACCGAGCCCGAAACTGGAATCACATACTCCCTCAAGCCGTGGGCTGGCTACAGCGATGCCGAGCAAGCGGCCATCATGAGTGGGCGTAGTTTGCCCACGCCTCGAGCTGGTGGACGGCATTATTTTTCCAGAGGGGTGGACCTCAATACGACCAAAGATTATACGGCCCGCTATACTGCTGTGAGCAGCTTCGGCAATACGTTTGCCGCAGACATTGATACCTCCCCCACGAAGCTCAACGCGCCCAGCGGCGATTGGTGCGTCACTGTGGCGCTCCACTCTCTCGACACAGGTTACGGTTGCGAGGGCATTATTCCGATTGGGGAAAAGGCCACTTTTGAGGTTACCTATCCGCATGGTGGCATCAGCGGCACCGTCACGATGTCTCTCTCCCGTAGCCCGAAGCTTTGGGTCTGGTACGATGTGTACCAGTATGAGTCCTGATATCTGGGCACATTGGTTCAAATACGGCTAGAAGGTGAAGATATGAAGAAACTAAGTTCGCTATTTTCCGGGTTTCTGGTGCTGGTGCTCGCAATGTCCCTCGTGGGTTCCGCCGCTGCGGCGGCTGCCGGAAAGCTGGAGATCGGAGCCGCTGGAGTTGTCATCCTTGACAAGGTAAAGGTGGAGCCCGGCGCGGAGTATGCGGCGGATGGCACGAAAATCCCCGCCGTTGTCACCTATCAGGACCCTTCCGGCAAGACCCACAGCTACATCCCGGTTGAGATGCTGACCGACTTTTTGAATATCCCCACCTCCTGGAGCGAAAAGCGAAACAGCGTGGTGCTGGGGGTCACCATGGAAAATGCGGAGCTGGTACCCAACATCTATCCCGGCGGAAAGAAGTCTACGAATCCTACAAAGGCTACCCTGGGACAGAAGGTCGGGCCCTTCACGGAGATAGCCCCCAGCTCGGTGGATACCAGCGGAGGCCCCACCGGCATTGACGAGGACAAAACCAGAGTCCAGACGGTGACGGGCTTCACCACCGGAGGGTGCTACATTCCCGAAAACGGAAAACACATCGTCCTCACCGTGACAAACAACGGTCAGACGGCCATTTCCTGTCTGGTCGGGCGGGACCGTGTGCTGGGCAGCTTCGAGAAGTTCCCCACCGTGGATATCGAGCCGGGAAAAACGCTGACGCGGGCCTTCGCCATTGCCGATGGGACAACCGAGGAGCAGGCCGGCTTTACCTGCATCCTTCGCAGCGCCAACGCCGGGGACACCGCAGATGTGACCGTTTCTTTGATGCAGTACAAGTAAGCCTATGCTTCCCTTACATCAGGCGGGGCCTGGATAGCCAGGCCCCGCCGGTTTCCTAAAGTAAAGAATCAGGAGGCTGTCCGGCAATGGAATTTGGCTACACGATTCCCCTACAAAGGCATTTGAAAGTGAAACTGCCGCCCCCTCAAACAGCAGTGGCCCCATTTTTTTGCTGGGACGTTCATCTGCTGACCATCCAAAAGCGGAGAACGGCGCTGGCGATGAACCGCGCCAGCCGCTATTGTATCCTGCTCTATGGCATGGATACAGCGGACTGGAAGCATCTGCCGGAGCTTGTGCAAGGCGAGATCCGGGCGGTCATCCTGCGGGAGGGGCTTTCGGAATTTGAAGCCGCGCGGTATTTTGCCTTGTCCGGGCCGCTGAACATTTCCCAGTCCCTTGGCGCGGAATCCACCGTGGCACTGAACTGGGCAATGCGGACATTGCTTCAACATGCTTCCCTGCTGGATGACCGCCGCCTCTCTCAGCCGCAAGCCGCTCATATTATGAACAATGAAACCTACCACGCGAAAACACTCTCCAAGCGCAGAAGCCCAAAGGAGTTCTTCTTAATGAGCTTTCGGTGCTTATGAGAATCCGAGAAACGTCAATTTTTTTATCATAGAGGGCATTTTCATATGATTTCTGATACCCGCCTGCCTCGGGACCATAAAGTTGACATGGTGAAAACCGCTGCCATCTGGAGCGTTGTGCTGTGTCATGTGGCCGCCGCTCCCTTTTCCGGAGGCGTGGTTGGAACTACGTCCTGGTACTCGGCTGTGCTTTGGACCAGTCTCGCGCACGCGTGCGTCCCGCTGTTTTTCATGGCCAGCGGGGCCTTGCTCCTGAAGCCGGAAAATGAACTGACTTTCCAAAAGCTCTATACCCAAAATTTACCCAGGATATTAGCCGCTCTCTTCTTCTGGGCGTTTTGCTATAAGCTCGTTTCTCTGAAGCTGATGGACAGCCTGACTTTCCCGGACATGATCGACGCGGTGAAGCACTTGCTTCTGTTCCACCACGAGGAGCATTTCTACTATCTGCATATCACGCTTCTGGCTTATGCCGCCCTGCCCATTGCGCGGCTGTTCGTCCGATATGCCGATCAGCAGCTTTTGAAATACGCGTTGGTGCTCTGGTTCCTGCTGGGGATTCTGTATCCAACGGTTCGGACATTCTGGCCGTTTACGCTGCTGAATGGAATCCCTGTTCAGTGGAGGATGAATATGACCTACGCCTCCATCGGCTATATGCTGCTGGGTCATTACCTGTCTGTCTATCATCCCCGGCCAAACCGAAGCAGTTCCGT
>NZ_CAJMXG010000294.1:0-3071 GCF_905219725.1 Oscillibacter sp. CU971 | reverse complement strand
AGCAAGACCGATTCAACGGGAAGGAAGGGTGTGTGCGGGGAACCCAGGAAGGGTTCCCTGCACCATTTGGATCACACGTTTTTCAGCAAGCTGAAAAACGTGTCACAGAATGGGCGGAGCAAAGCTCCGCCCATTCTGTGAACAATTGGCAAATTTGGTTTTATGGATTGTTTTTTCCGGGGAAGTGTGGTATCCTTAAAGCACAAGGCCACAGCAATTTAAAATGACAGGAGTGTTTTACTATGGTTCGATTGATTATGGGCATGAAAGGTTCCGGCAAGACCAAGCAGCTCATCGAATTGATTAACAACGCGGCGAAAGACGAACCCGGAAACGTAGTCTGCATCGAGGCCAACCGCAACATGACCTACGATATCCACTATCACATCCGCCTGATCGACGCGCATGAATACAAACTCAACGGCTACGACCTGCTCCAGGGCTTTATCAGCGGCCTCCACGCGGGGAACNACGACATCTCCCACATGTTCATCGACAACTTCTGCAAAATCGTGGGCAGAGACGTGGACGGGGAGACCGAGACCTTCCTGAACTGGCTGGACGGCTTCGNCGAGCGGAANAATATCAAGTTCACCGTCACCATCAGCGGCGATCCCTCCTCCGCCACGGAGGGCATGCAGAAATACCTGTAAGCGCCTTTGCGCCGGATTTAAAGCCCCCGTCCAATGGACGGGGGCCTGGCGTGTTNATGGGGTGTTTACGGCATAGCCGCCAAGGTTTCCGGCAGGGCGTGGTTCAGGTCCGAAAGGCAGAGGTGCCCGCCGCCGAAGAGGCGGGCCAGCTGGGTCCGCTCCCGGATGGCCTGGCCGTTGAGATACCAGACGTCGGGGCCCTCCTCCCGGACCAGGTAGGCGCAGGCGTAGCGGTCGGAGTAGTGGCTCCGGGTGGTCCGCTCCGCCGCCAGGGCCGTGATTTCCTTTGCGGTGAGGGACTCGGGCTCCCGGCCCTCCCAGACGGAGCCGGTGGAGGTGAGGAGCAGCNNCANCTTGCNGGCGTCCACTANGCCCCGGAGGCGGTTCAAGGCGTAATAAACCNGCTCCAGGGGTTCCAGGGGGGCCACGGTCCGTCCAGCGGCNTCCTCCTTTTTATTGTCGAAGCGGAAGACCAGATGGTCTGCGGCCTCGCCCAGGGCGGCGTAGTCATAGCCGAAGATGGTGCCCTTCCAGGAGGGGGCCTCCGCCCCTACGTACAGGGGCCGGGTCCCCAGCTTTTCCCGGAGAGACCGGACCGCGGCGGTGAGCACGTCCCGCTGCGTGACGGTGGTGAGGCCGGAGACCTCCAGGAAAAGGCCGTCATAGCGCCCTTCCTCCACGGCCTGGAACAGAACGTCCGCCAGCTTTTCCTCATCGCCCTCCCGGATGTGATAGTCGTTTCCGGTGACGTAGAGCAGGGCCTTGGCCCCGGCGGCGGAAGCGGCGGCGCGGACGGACTGGGCCTCCGAGCCGTTCATAGCGGGGGCGGTTTGGGGCTCGCCGTTGTAGACCAGCTTCGCCGCGGCGACGCCTACGGCGCCGTAGCCCGTGAGGTCCGGCAGATTCTCAGCCGAGGAGGCGATGCCCATGCGGCTGGCGGTGAGGTCGTGAAGCTTGTCGTAAAGCCGCATTAAAATGGCGGCGGCCTGTTCACGGGTGACGTGGCCGTTGGGGGAAAAGCTGGTGACCGACGTCCCGTCCATCAGCCCCAGGCCGTAGGCCATGACGATGTACCCGTTGTTGGCCTTCACGTCCCGGAAGGGCAGGGACATGTCCTGGATCAGCCCGGCGAGGCTGCCGTAGCCCAAGGCACGGACCAGCATGGACGCGGCCTCGCTGCGGGTGACGGGGTCGTCCGGGCGGAAGCTGCCGTCCTGGCTGGTGATGGCCCCCTGATGATAGGCGGTTTCCAGGGCTCCGGCGTACCAGGCCTTCTCGGACACATCCTCATAGACGGCCCGGGCGGGGGAGGTGGGTTTCCAGCCCATGGCGCGGCACAGCACCACCACGAACTCGGACCGGGACATCTCCTCCCCCACGCCGAAGCTGCCGTCGCTTTCGGGGTAGAAGTAGCGCAGGGCCACACAGCGGTCGATGTCCTCCTTGGCCCAAAAATCCTCCGGCACGTCAGAGAGGGCGGAGGCGGGTGCGGTGAACAGGCCCGCCAGCAGGGCGCACAGCAGGAGGCAGGAGAGGATCCGTTTTCGTTGTTTCATATATTTCAGCTCCTTCAAGGTCAGCGTTGTCTTCCCATCTTAGCAGATTTTTCCCCTCCCGTCAAACGGAAGCTGTCGAGAGCCTGTCCGGAAGCGGAATTTTTGGAAAAAAGCCTTGACTTAGAGCCCGCTCCAAGTGCTATGCTGGAGGAAACTAAACGCCGTAAGGAGGCATAGCCATGACGATTCGGGAAGTGAGCGAGCGGTACGGCCTTTCCGCCGACACCCTGCGGTACTATGAGCGGGTGGGCCTGATTCCGCCGGTGCCCCGGACCGGAGGCGGCGTCCGGGACTACGACGGGGCTTCCCTGGGCTGGGTGGAGCTTATCAAGTGCATGCGCTCCGCCGGGGTGGGCATCGAGGCGCTGACGGAGTACTGCCGCCTGTTCCAGCAGGGAGAGGAGACCCTGGAGGCCCGAAAGGCCCTGCTGGTGGAGCAGCGGCGGCAGCTCCGGGAGCGGATGGAGGACATGCGGAAGTCCCTGGACCGGCTGGATCAGAAGATCGAGAACTACGACCAGGGCCTGGCCCGGAAGGAGCGGGAGCTCCGGGGCGGTTAGGCCCCATCCAGATCCCGGAACACGCCCCGGGACCAGGCCGCCGCCAGGGCCGCGGCTCCCGCCGCCCCCAGCAGAACGGCCCAGGCCGGGCAGGCCTCGAACAAAGCCCCATAGACCGCCTGGCCCAGGGGGGCGGCGCAGTTGGACACCGACATGATGAAGGCCATCACCTTTCCCAGCAGCTCCGGGGGCGTCTGGCCCTGGACGGCGGCGCTGAGCACCACCACCAGCAGGGTGGACAGGACCATGATGGCAAAGCTCATGGCCGTCACCCCCCACCAGCCCAGGGACGGCGGAACCCC
>NZ_CAJMXG010000293.1:0-3089 GCF_905219725.1 Oscillibacter sp. CU971 | reverse complement strand
GGCGCAAAACAATTACATCAAGCAGGAACAATCTACATTATAACACGGGTTGCGGCCTATCCGCAAGAAAGGAAGGTAACTATCAGTACAATTCAGAAAACCAGCGAGAACACCGCCGTCATGTACCGTCGTATCGGCTCCACCACCTACAAGGTGACGGTCCACTTCGATGAAGCCGAGCGGGAGACGATAACGGACAAAATTGTGCGGTTGATTGGCAATGAGACTCTGGACAAAAGCCAGGAGTGTGGTATAATTGAGATGCCACAAATGAGCCGTCAGCCTGAAAGGAGCGCCCTATGAGCAGCGGGCAGACGGAGAAGATCACCGCATTATACGAGAGACTTAGCCGCGACGATGAGGCCGCAGGGGATAGTAACAGCATTGTGAATCAAAAAATGCTCTTGGAGAGCTATGCGGCCCAGCGCGGCTTTACAAATTGTGTCCACTACACGGACGACGGATGGTCTGGGGGTAATTTTGAGCGCCCGGATTGGAAACGGCTGATTGCCGACATTGAGGCCGGGAAGGTCGGTTGTGTCATTGCCAAGGACATGAGCCGGATCGGACGTGACTATCTCCAAACTGGATTTTATACCGAGGTCCTCTTTCGGGAAAAGGGTGTCCGGTTCATCGCCATCGGCAACAGCGTGGACAGCGCGGACCGCAGTTCGGGAGAATTTGTGCCGTTTCTTAATATCGTAAACGAATGGTTTTTGCGGGATTGCAGCCGGAAACAGTGCGCGGCGTATCAGGCCAGAGGACACGCTGGCAAGCCCACCACCAACCATGCGATCTACGGCTACCGGAAGGACCCGGAGGACAAGCACCACTGGCTGATCGACGAGGATGCCGCTTCCGTTGTGCGGCGCATCTTTCATCTGAGCATGGAGGGTCACGGCCCCCACGAGATCGCCAGTATCCTCCGAGATGACAGAATTGAGCGGCCCTCAGTCTACATGGGCAAACGGGGACAGGGGACGCAGAGGAACAGCTACGATGACAGCCGCCCCTACGACTGGAGCGGCACGTCTGTCTCGAATATCCTCGCCAAGCCGGAGTACATGGGGCATACGGTCAACTTTCGTTCCTATAAAGAATCATACAAAGATAAACACGCCATCAAGCGGCCCCCGGAGGAATGGACGGTTTTCGAGCATACCCATGAGGCCATTGTGGACCCGGAGACTTGGAAACTGGCCCAGCAGGTCAGAAAGACCGTCCGCCGCACAGACACCACCGGGGAGGCCAACCCGCTGACGGGCCTGCTTTATTGTGCCGACTGCGGCGCGAAGATGTATAACCACCGGGGCCGGGCGCAGGCCAACAAAGAAAACCGGGGCAAAGACCCGGTAAGCGGCCTTTACCCCTATGACCACTACGACTGCTCCACCTACGCGCTGACATTTCGCCACTACCATCAGGAATGTTTCGGCCACTACATTAGCACCAAGGCACTCCGGGCGTTGATTCTGGATACGATCAGGACGGTCAGCGCCTATGCGATCACCAACGAGGCGGAGTTCATTGAGAAGGTTCGGGCGGCGTCGGAGGTCCGGCAGGCCCAGGCCGCGAAGGACTTGAAGCGGAAACTCAACAAGGACCGCAAGCGGTCTGGCGAGCTAAATGGGCTGATAAAGAAACTTTATGAATCCTACGCCACCGAGAAGATTTCGGAGAAGCGGTTCGAGCTGCTGTCCGGCGAATATGAACTGGAGCAGGAGGCGTTGGAGGAATCCATCGCCAAGGCACAGGCGGAGTTGGATGCTTTCGAGGCGGACACGACCAGAGTGGACCAGTTCTTGGCGCTGACGAAGAAATACACCGACTTCTCCGTACTGACCACGCCGATGCTCTACGAGTTCGTGGACAAAATTCTCGTCCACGCACCGGACCGCTCCACTGGAGATCGGACACAAGAGGTAGACATCTATCTGAAATTTATCGGCAAATTTGATGTCCCTCTGCCGGAGCCGACAGCAGAGGAATTGGCCGAGATGGAAAAGCAGCGGAAACAGCGGGCTTATTACCGCGAGCGCAGTAAGCGGCAACGGGAACGGGACAAGCAGAAGCATTCAAAAAGCGCATAACCCATTACGGGGGCTTGCCATGTGGCAGGCCCCCTTTTTGCTCTGTGAATTTCAATCCATGTGAAATCAGCGAACAAAACAGCACCAGCGTAACAATTTATCGTGAAAACACGCAACGCTGGACAGCGAATACAGTACGCTGTCCTCTGCTGGTATTTCATCGTTTTGCATAACATCACGCTGAACGCTGAAATCCGATGTGCGCTCCCGTGACCTGGGCATGGTGAACGGCCTGCCCGGTTCGCTGGGGGCGCTTTCTAATCTTACGCCGGATGGCGAATACAATTTTGAAAAGGAGTACGATTTTTATGAATATCAGGAACGAAATCAAAGCCTATATTGTCCGGGAGGGCTTCACCATGAGCGGGCTGGTGGAGAAGCTGGCCGAGCAGTACGGATGGAGCCCCAGCGTCCCCAACCTCTCCGACAAGCTGCGCCGGGAATCCCTGCGCTACAAGGAGGCTGTGGAGTTGGCGGACGCTCTTGGCTACGACCTCGTATGGCAGAAGCGGAGATAAGGAGGGGAAGATTATGAAGATCACAATCAGCGAGATTAAAGTAAATCCAGGGCGGCGTCCGGTCAATCTGGAAGGGATCAACGAATTGGCACGGAGCATTTCCGAGATTGGACTACTCAATCCCATCACCATTGACCAGGAATATATCCTTGTCGCTGGCCTGCACCGTCTGGAAGCCGCAAAAATGCTGGGCTGGACGGAAGTCGAGTGCAACATCTGTACTCTTGATGCCTTGCAGACGGAGCTGGCTGAAATTGACGAGAATGTTGTGCGTACCGAACTGTCCGTGATAGAGTACGGTGAACTGCTGGAACGCCGGAAAGAGATTTATGAATCCCTCCACCCGGAGACGAAAGCGGGTCAAGCCCAGGCAGCGGGGATGAATCGGGCGATTGGGAACAACGTCAGAAGCTGTACCAATAGAGGGAAAAGTAGTATAATGAGGGAATGATACAGAAAAATGAGCGACGCAGCTATGCGA
>NZ_CAJMXG010000292.1:0-3091 GCF_905219725.1 Oscillibacter sp. CU971 | reverse complement strand
GACAGCCGGACAAGCCATGTCCGGCTGTCAAATCATATTTAGGGGGTGGCCCCTCAGCCCCCGTAAGAGAAGAAAGGCAGGAGACAACATGAAAATCATTGGCATCAGACCCACGGCGTTCAAAGGCGGCAGCGGTCCCGTCAGCGGCAAGAATTTCTATGTGACGTATCCCCTGGAAAAGGGGGAAGGTCACGGCTCCGAGCGTATCTTCGTCACGGACGCCAATGTCCACTCCTGCGCGGAGAGCCAGATTCTGGGTAACGGGCTGACGGAGCAGCTGGGGCAGTTTCTCCGTGATCATCCGGACACGTCCCTCATCATTATTGACACTCTGCAAATGGTCCGGGGCACGAATTACGACAACACCTATGCTAACGACTAACGGGACCTNTCCGCTCTGAAGCGCCTGGCCGATGCCCACGGAATCGCCATTCTACTGATCCACCATCTGCAGAAAGAAAAATCGGACGACGTGTTCAACCGCATCTCCGGCACCACGGCCATCAGCGGCGGGGTGAGTGCTGCGGTTTGAAGCGGTCCGATATTGACTACGAGAAAACAGCATCCACATCCAGCGGAACGTGGCGAAGATCATAGGCGAGTACATCATCGTTAAGGACACCAAGACCGCGGCATGGGACAGGTACGTCTACTTCTCGCCTGAGATGGAGAGCCTGCTGAAGGAATACCGTCGGGAGTGTGTCTGGCAGACGGACGCCTACGAGAACCGCAAACTGACTGAGGATGACTTCTTGTTCCGCAGGCACGACAGCCAGGATCCGATGACGCCCAGCACCTTCACCTGGAGGTTCAAGATGATCCTGAAGAAGAACGGATTGCTGGAAAGCTGAACGTGCACTCCCTCTGTCACAGCAACGCGAGCCTCCTGATTGCCAATGGCACTGACGTGGCGACAGTGGCCAGTCTCCTGGGTCACAGCCAGTCCTCCACCACGCTGGACATCTACACCCACGCCTTCGACAAGAACAAGANGGCGGCCAGCGAAAATGCTCCAACAGGGATTGGACATTTAAACGGAGTCTAACACATAAGCGGCCCCTCGGCAGAGTTCTGCAGGAGGGCCGCTTATATACTATTACTTCTACTTCTGAAAAACAATCTGGGAAAATGATGTAGAAAGTGGCAAAATAGAGAGCAAGGAGTATATAGATTTACGAAAATTGAATAAGGGAGAGCTCAAGCAGATACGCCGGCAGGTTGTACGCCTCAAAAAGATGGGGAAAACCGGGAAAGAAATAGAGGAATTAACCGGAGGAGGAATTCGGTATTCCTGGCAGTTTATGGACGCTGAAGAAAGTGTGTGCATACGTCTGGAAAAGGTATTGGAAAAAGATATCGGACGGCAGTGTGTCGGATTATATGCGGCGCTGGGGCTTGACCTGCCAGCGTCCAATCAAGCGTGCCCGGAAACAGGATTCTTCCCGTATCTAAAGGTGGCGAGATGAGGAATATCCGGCCATCGTCCAGCAGGCCAAGACAGAAAATGCCGTGATTTACTGGGGAGACGAGACCGGAATCGACAATTGCTCAAACTGTGAGCGCGGGTCTGCACCCAAGGGACAGCCTCCAGTTCTGCCAGTGGAGATGAAAAGAGAGCGGCTGAATATGCTTTCTGCCTTGAGCAGGCAGGGGAACGTTCGTTTTATGCTGTATAAGGATTCCATGAACCCGCAGCGCCTGATCCAATTTATGGACCAGTTGGGTCGAACCTCCAACCGAAAAGTTTTCCTGATTTTGGACAAATTAAAGGTGCACCATGGGAAGAAAGCCGCAGCCTGGCTGGACAGGCATCGGGATAAAATTGAGCTGTTCTTTCTGCCGCCCTATGCTCCCGAGAGCAATCCAGACGAATATCTCAATCACGCGCTGAAACTCTCGGTCCATTCTGGCGGCTTGCCTCGGACCAAATACGATATCCGCCATAAAACAGCTTCCTTCATGCGAACTTTGCAACATTCTCCTGATAAGGTCTCCACTTTCTTTCAACATAATCAGATTTCCTATATTATTATTCGGGAGCAATATTCAGAAGAGGGCTCTTCCTGCGTTACATCCGGGTTTGCCGGTTCTTGGGTAACGACGAGAAACCCGGTTCAACTGGCTCACCCGGTCAATAAATTCCTTCATATCCTCAATGTAGGAATAAGGAGCGTACTCTGAATAAATCTGCGGAGAATCCAAAATAACGATCTGTACCCCCTCCGCCCGCAGGACCTCCAATGTTCCCGGCAGGCACCGGGCCTCATTCGGCGTCTTGCAGAGATAGGCAAGACAGCCTGGCCGGCCAAAGACCTTGGCCACAATATAGGTTTTCTTATCGCCCATTTATTTCTCCTTCAAATTCTTTAATCGTTTTAAAAAGTCCTGTTCTGTTCGGATTAATTTATCGGAGTATTCCTGATATAGTTTTTGCCCCATTTTCGGAGTCAGATATTTGTAAATATGCTGATGACTCCAGAGATTGAAAAGATAGTCTTTCCCGCACCAGAGCTAAACCTCAATCGGATAGGCTAGATTGTCCCGTTGGTAATAGAGACGGATTGCACGGTAACCGTCGTCAATTCTTTTTCCCGAAGAAGATCAATTACCCGAAAATAATCCGGAATTGTGTCAGGGTATTCCTCGAACCGTAGGCGGAATCCCAGGACATCGTTGAAGCACTACTTGAATCCACCTCCGTTAAGGAGGGGTTTCTCGTATTTGCTGAGAATGGAGCCCTCGCTTTTGAAGCGGGAGCCAATCATATTTTCCTGTACTAAGACATCAATGCAGCTGGAGCGGTATTTTGCAATATCATCCAGTATCCGCTCCAGAGGGGTTTCCCGCAGGGAGATCTGCTTGAGGCTCTGTCTCGGCCCCGACCGATAAGAGAGCATATCGAGAATCTCTTTGGAGATAAAAGCATCCATTAGATAAGCGTTCTATTCTACCCGACCCCACAAATGTTTCGTCAGTCTTTTTAGTGGTTTCCTCTTACCATAAACCATAAAATATTTAAGGAAACGCTGATTTAATTCCCCCAAATGATAAAAGATGTGATAAAATAAGGGAAAGGGGGCGCGGGGTATGA
>NZ_CAJMXG010000291.1:0-3107 GCF_905219725.1 Oscillibacter sp. CU971 | reverse complement strand
GCATAGCTGCGTCGCTCATTTTTCTGTATCATTCCCTCATTATACTACTTTTCCCTCTATTGGTACAGCTTCTAAGATTATCCGCCGCGATGATTTTAGACTGCCGATCCATAGGCCCATTTATGGAGGATGTTCATGGGGAAAAAGAAAAACGAAATCAGTATCCGCTCCAGCGCCGCCGAGTACCTCACCTTTGTAGCCTCTACGGGTGACAGTGCGGAGAGTATTGAGATGCGATACGAAGATGAGAATATTTGGCTTACCCAAAAGATGATGGCAACACTGTATGGAGTCTCCGTATCAGCTATCAACCAACATTTAAAAACTATTTTTGCGGATAATGAGCTGGAAGAACAGGCAGTTATTAAGAAATACTTAATAACTGCCTCCGACGGAAAACGATACAATACCAATCATTACAGTCTGCGGGCAATCATTGCGGTGGGCTTCAAGGTAAACAATGAGCGGGCCGTGCAGTTCCGCAAATGGGCCAATGCAATCGTCAAGGACTACACGATCAAAGGCTGGGTCATGGATGAGGAACGGCTGAAGAACGGCGGCACTGTTCTGACGGAGAAATACTTTGAGGAACAGCTGGAAAAGATCCGGGAGATCCGGCTGTCTGAGAGAAAGTTTTATCAGAAGATCACGGACATCTATGCCACGGCCCTTGACTATGACAGGACGGCGAAAACGACAAAGGAGTNTTTCGCCAAAGTCCAGAATAAGATGCACTTTGCAGTTCACGGGCATACCGCCGCCGAGGTGGTATATTACCGGGCCAACGCAGATCAACCGCACATGGGCCTGACGTCCTGGAAAGACGCTCCTCTCGGGAAGATCATGAAAAGCGACGTCTCCATAGCAAAGAACTACCTGACGGAGGATGAGCTTTATTCACTGGAGCGCATCGTGTCCGCATACCTTGACTTGGCGGAAGACCGAGCGCGGCGCCACATCCCGATGACGATGGAGGACTGGGCCAAGCGGCTGGATATCTTCCTGAAGGCGGACGACCGGGAGATACTGACAAATGCCGGAGCGATTACTGCTGAGATCGCAAAAGCTCATGCAGAAAGTGAATTTGAGCGATACCGGATCATCCAGGACCGATTGTATGAGAGCGACTATGACCGCTTTCTCGCTATGGAACAGGAATTGGCCGCTTCAAATGATGATGAGGCTCAGCAATTGCCAGAGGAAACGTCAGCGGCTGCCGAATATTCTGTGGGCCCAGGTCCAGGGCCCGCTATGTGACTTAAGTAGGCAGTTCAAGCTGAAAAGAGACTGCAAATGGGTTGACCATCTCTCAATATAATGGTATAATAAATCTTGACCTAAAGATTTTGATTCCCACTTTGTAAGCGTGGCCTATCCAGGTCTTTGCTGTCTCTGATGAGCCTACTTCTTAAAAATTTTCTCTGGATTCTTCTCGCCTGATTTTTTCTTAAATCAGAACAAAATATCCAGATTGTCCGGGGATTCCACAACAGCAAAACCCTGTATCCATTCTACCGCAATGGATGCAGGGTTTTGTTTTACTTCGATCATGGCGGTTTTGGTCGTTGCTTGGTCGTTATTTTTTCGCCGTTTTCCTAAGTAAGAATATCCACAACCGATTCCGTCTTACAGACCCGGCAGTACACCGCCAGATTTTCGGCCCTGGTTCCTGGGCGGAGCTTGAGGACCTCCCCCCGGCGGCAGACCGGGCAAAACACCCAATTGTCCTTTACGCGGAGTTTCCCCGCCTCACATTCAACGGCCCTCATACCGGATCGCTCTCCAGCGCCGCCGCCAGCTCCATCAGGTCAGCCTCCGTGTGTCCCTTATAGAACGTCTCCAGGCTCACGCTTAGAGCGTCCGCCGGGGGCCGGTTGATGATGTCCAGCCGCACCCGCTCCAGCCGCGCCGCAAGTTCGTAAACCTTATTCACTCTCAGCACCTCCGCAAATCAAAAATATTTCTTTCCATCCACTTCCAGCTCCTTAATTGCTCTCTCCAGCTCGTTGATCTTGGCCTGTTGATCGTCAACCCGGATCGCGCCCAGGCAGACTTTACAGCCGTACAGCAGAGCATTGGCCGTTGTAGCGCTGATCTCGTTGTTGAGTAACATATTGTTGATTTTGTTCACAGCCCGCCGTACCTCCGTAGACGTGCCCATTCGTAACCGTTTCTTTGCCATAACATCACCTATGATGCGGGGCGCACAGGCCGAAGCCCGCACGCCCCTTCCGGTCAGCCCTTGGCTGCCGTCTTGCTGGCGGCGGCGGGCAGAGCTTGGTAATAAATGGCCTTCGTCTTGTTCTCCAGGACAAACGCGCCGTAACAGATACGGCCCTCCACCAGAGAACCGGAGATTCCGGGCGGGTCCTGGTGGATGCGGAAGTCCTCCAGTTTCGTCGGGGCCACGGTGGCAACCGGGTGGGCCAGCATGAAGCCAAAACCAGCAGGAAGGCGCACGGCGGGCACCTTCACCACGGCAGCGCCGTCNAGGTTGGCAATGACGCCTTTGAGGCGCATTTCCTGGCCCACGTCGCTGTCCAGCGTGATGTCCGGGCTTTTCTTCATCAGCGTATAGGCGGCGGGGGTCACCAGCAGCACACGGCCCGTTTCCGGGACCTCCGCGTCGTCTAGCGCCTGGGAAGCTTTGGTGATCTCCTCGAAGATGTTCTCAGCNGTCAGGGCNACGGCGGCGGGCTTGTGCCCGGCGTTGGAGGCCATGACGCTGTAGGTGTAGCTGTCCACCTCGGGGATCACCACTTCCCGGTTCTGCCGTGCCAGGGCAGAGGCGGCGGAAAGCTGCTGGGCGGTTTCGTCCTGGTCCAGCTTGTCAATGGCGAAGGTGAAGGAGCGGTCCTTGTTCAGGGTGAACGCCTCGGTGGTGGCGTCCAGTCCGGCCACGGGGCCAAAGCGGCTCCAGTTCTCCTCTTTTTTCTCCCAGCCCCGGTCATAGTCGTTCATGGGGCTGGTGCTGATTTTGTAAACCTTGATGGTGTGCGCCCCCTCCCAGGTAAAATCCCGGTTGGTCAAAAGGTCCCGCTTGGATTCGTTTTTGAATTGTTCATCCACATAAGGTTGAAATTTGGTTACAAGGTCAATTGCCATAA
>NZ_CAJMXG010000290.1:0-3113 GCF_905219725.1 Oscillibacter sp. CU971 | reverse complement strand
GGCCCTTTATTGGTCGTTTCCATTACCTTCGTCTGTTTGCCTGGCTTTTACCTGCTTTAATCAGTGCTTCCTTAAATGAAAATAGGCAAAAATCAGACTAACAATGACCGCTGTCCCTACTCTGATCAGGATTCCTCCAAATAGTCCGCCTGAAATGGAACTTACCAGTGCGTCCGCCAGAGCGGACATCAGCATAATTCCCTCAAGGCCCAAATTGACAACACCCGCGCAGGAGCAAACTGTTGCACCCAATGCAGGCAGCAAAATTGGCGTAGCAACGCGAATCCACATATAAAAGAAATTTACACTGATAATGCTCTGCAAAACCATCTTCATATCAGTTTCCTCCATCCTTTGCAGCGGCGCAACTTCCGCTCCCAGAGCTTGTCTTGTCTCCCTGTAAAGCACGGGTCTCTTCCGTAGCTGCCCGAACTACCACAAACTCGCTTGCTCCAACATACTAAAGAGTACCCTGACCCGTTATCCCTATTTCAGCATGCACGATGCCAGCCACGCTGAGGCGGTTTTGTCAAAAATGGAAATGCTGTTAGGAGACAGGGTTCAAAATCTCTCTCCTACGGACACGTGGTTGCTATTGCATGCGGCCTATGCCCACGATTTGGGTATGGTCGTCCAGTGGTCAGAAATTGAACATGTTTGGGAACAACCGGACTTCCAGCAATTTTTGACCGCTCTATACTCCAATAAAGACCGGGAGATTCGTGATGCAGCTCGCTTTATCCAGTCTGTGCAAAAAGAAATTGACATGAACATCCTCTGGCCCTTAAAAGCGCACCGATATGTTGATCTAATCAACACCGCTTATTTTCGTGGACGGCACGCAAACATGTCCCGGCGCTATATCCGCAGCGATTCCTCGGAACTCAATCTTGATCTTGGGCATCAGGGACTGATCCAGCCCCGCATTATCAAGCTGCTCGGAAATATCTGCGAAATCCACAACGCACAGATGCTCCTTGTCACGTTGATTCTGGCTATAATCTATGCTTTAATGGCTTATGTGGCCGCTGGCGTATTACCTTATGAGCAAGTGGCCGGAGCAAACCTGAGTGTTACTGCGGAACAAATCATGCCTGCCGGACCCTACATGTTCTTCCTCGTTGGCGGCGGCGTATGCGCTATCGGTTCCACCCTCCTGGGGACCATCACCATTTTCCGGTATCCCATGCTCCAGGTGGCCGAAGACGGCTGGCTTCCCGCTGTCTTCAAGAAACAGACCAGTGCGGGATACCCCTATGTGAGCTATATCGTCCTGTACGTGGTCAGCGCGTTCCCCATTGTGACAGGAATGAGCATCGACGTAATCGTCTCGGACATCATGATTCCCACCATGCTGATGAACCTGTACATGAATCTGCGGTGCGTCACCCTGCCGAAGAAGTACCCGGAGCAGTGGGAGAAGCGTTCCATCAGGATGCCCGTATGGCTCTGGCACGTTTGCTGTGTGGCCGGAGGAATCTGCAATGTCATCATTATTTACAATCTCTTTATCAATTTGTCCGGAAAAGACGCTATCATTTGTGCAGTAATCGTCACAGCTCTGGTGGCCCTGTCCATACTCAGGCTGAAACAGGGCGCTGTCAAAGCGGAAGAACTGGAAAAAGTACGTCAGGCTACCATTCAGGATGCTTTAGCCTATTCTGATGAAACTTAAGGAGGCTCCATCATGAAATACGATTTTACATCTATCATCGACCGCCGGGGTAAGGACGCCTTGGCTGTGGACAACATCGGGCGTAAAGTCTGGGGCAACGAGCCCGACGCCCCTCAGGAGGGCTTCGACGCTATCCCCATGTGGGTAGCCGACATGAACTTCGCTACCAGCCCCGCCGTCACGGACGCGATTATTGAACGGACCAAGCACCCGCTGTTCGGCTACTTTTTCCCTTCCGACGCCTACTTCGACGCTATCATCCGCTGGCAAACCAAACGCAACAGCTACCAGGGCCTGAAACGGGAGTATATCGGTTATGAGAACGGCGTCCACGGCTGTGTCACCAGCGCGGTGGAAACCCTCTCCGCCCCCGGAGACAAGATTCTGATCCATTCCCCGGTCTACGTGGGCTTTGCCGGAGACGTGGAGGGTTTGGGCCGAACCTCCGTATACAGCCCCCTTAAGCTGGACGAAAATGGAATCTGGCACATGGACTATGAGGACATGGACGCCAAGCTGAAAGCGCACAACATCCACTTAGCCATTTTCTGTTCCCCCCACAATCCGGCGGGCCGGGTCTGGGAGCGCTGGGAGCTGGAAAAGGCCATGGAGGTCTACGCCGCCAACGAGTGCTATGTAATCTCCGATGAAATCTGGGCGGACGTGACCTATACCGGCCACCAGCATATTCCCACCCTGATGGTCAATGACTGGGCCAAAGAGCATACGGTTGCCATTTACGCGCCCTCTAAAACATTCAATCTGGCGGGCCTGATTGGAAGCTATCATGTGATTTACAACAAGTATCTCCGGGACCGGGTGGGGAGCTGCGGTTATGCCACCCACTATAACGAGATGAACGTCCTGTCCATGCACGCCCTCTTGGGGGCCTATTCCGAGGCGGGCGCGGAGTGGACGAACGAGCTGCTCCAGGTCCTGGAGGGCAACTGCAAGTACGCCTATGAGCACATCCGGGACCACTACGACGGCGTGACTGCCGCTATGCCCCAGGGCACCTATATGATCTTCCTGGACTGCACGGAATGGTGCGGCAAGCACGGAAAAAGCCTGGATGAATTGGTCAAGGCGGGCTGGGATGTAGGCGTAGGCTGGCAGGATGGCCGCCGGTTCCAGGGCCCCTGCCATATCCGCATGAATTTGGCGTCACCCTTCTCTCGTGTCCAAGAGGCGTTTGACCGGCTGGACAAACACGTTTTCCGGGTTTGAGAGGGGAGAATCGCTCACATCACACAGCGGTTTCCACTTGGCCCATTGCTGCGGCTTGTCTCTCTCCGGGCCGTAGAAATAGCCCGAGAAAAGCGTCTTGTGTGGAATTGAAGCGATTGCCGTCAAATAAAGCATTCTGGAGGCTCCCATGTTTCTGTGGGAGCCTCCATTTTTGTACTGCAATTTCGGGGCCTTTTGCAGAGTATATTAA
>NZ_CAJMXG010000289.1:0-3133 GCF_905219725.1 Oscillibacter sp. CU971 | reverse complement strand
ATGTTTCAGCTGCCGGATGCGGGTATAAAACTGCTCCGCCTCATGGATACGCGCCCGGATTGCCTGTGTCTGCTGGTATTCCATGTAGTGAGTGGCCTGTTCCTCCCGGAGCGCGGCCATACCTTGCTGAAAAGCGATGGTCAGCCAGGCCCCGGCGTAGAACAGCAGGGCCAGCACCGGCACTACCGCCAAAAACGCGGGGTGGCGCTCGTAGAGCTGGAGCAGAACGCCGTCCTTGAACTCAATCAGCAGCCGGGAGATCACCTGTCCGAACAGAATCCCCGCCATTGGCACCAGGGCGAGATAGCACAGCTCCCGCCGATGGAGCGTCATTTTCTGCTTTCGCATTTGACGTTGGAGGGCATAGAGCATGACGGCCAGCATAGAGGCGTGGGACAGCAGGAACAGCGTGACCAGCAGGGCAGCGCGGAGAAAGACCGCCTCCGGCGGTTCCAGGCGGTAGGGGACTGACCGCTCCACGATAAAATACAGACTTTGCACCATCAGGCCGCTGGAAATTCTGGCGTTGAAGTAGAGCAGCGTCAGAAGGAACACAGACGGCTTTTCCAGGCCGATCCACTTGGATACCGCCAGCAGCATCGCCATCAGGATCAGCCCAAAGGAGCCTTGGGGCAGCGCCGCCCGATTGCAGACGATTTCAAAAAGAATGTAGGCGGAAAAAACAAGGAACAGCCCGCGCCGCCGTTTGTCCTGCGAAACGAAAGGCCGGAAGAAGGCGGTGAGCAGGGCGGCGTATGTCAATTCCGCCCCAGCGGAAAATGCCTGATTGAAGATACGAAATCCTGTCTCACTCATAGCCCAGCCCCCCTTTTCACAAAGCGAAGGTAGGCTTTCACGAAGTCCTGGTACTTGTATTTGGAAATCAACAGCTTTTCCCCGCTGGTCAAAGTCACTTCCGTTTTGCTGTACCCCTCCACATAGGCGAGATTGACAAGATAGCCCTTGTGGACACGGCAGAACTGATCGCCCAGCTCCGCCTCCAAGTCCCGGATTTTCGCGTAGCAGGAAAATTCCCCGTCTTTCAGACGCAGGACTACCTTGTGATTACTGCTTTCAATGTAATAAATGCTGTCCAGCGGTACGGTTCGGCTGGTGCCAGCAGATTGTAGCGTGAGCGCATGGGAAAGCTGCGGCTGAACACGGCCCGCCTCGATCTGTTCCACGGCGCGGGCAAAGACCTGGGCAAATTTTTCCTCGTCCACTGGCTTCAGCAGATATTGGAACGCCCCCACGTCAAAAGCCTCGAACACATACCGCTCATAGCCCGTTACAAAGACAATGACCGGCTGGGCGGCAGAATTGCCCTCCCTGATCTGGCGAGCCAGCGCCATACCGTCCGGGCCGGTAGCGTTCAGCTCAATGTCTAGAAAGAGCAGGTCAATTCCCCGGTAGTCTGCGAGACAGTCACCGGCAGAAGCGTACTCCACGACCTCGCAGGGGCAGTCCTGCGCCCGAATCAAGGACGCAAGGTAGGCGCGGGTGGGGGCTTCATCATCACAAATTGCTATTCTCATCATGGCAATATTCCTCTACCTGTTTATTCGTTCAAATAGCCGTCAGGGTAAGCCCGGTTGACGTGACTGGACGGTTTAATAGCGTAACTGGACAGACAGCTTGTCTCTGACATTATATCATAAAACGAAAAGCGGGGAGCTGACTTTACAGGCAGCTCCCCAGGAAATATGAAGCTATTGATGTTTCCTCATATATTCCTCTTTAACTTTATCAATCGTTTTTCCACCAATACCAAAATTTTTATCCGATACTTCCTTAATTGTGGTCACAAAAAATTCTTGTGGTACTCTCATAATTTCAGAAGATACTTCCGTCAAGCGCCTGATCAATTCCTCTTTTTGTTCATCAGATAATGTACCGCTTTCAATCGTAATATAGGGCATTTTGTACTCCTTTCAGGAACCGGTTTGACGTTTGAATTATATCATAAAAAGCAGCACAATTCAATTCCTTGAAAGAAATTTTGGGCGGGGCTTCCATTTATCCGTCCAGTATGTTATAATAGGTTTCTAACTTACGAAAACATACGGAGCGGATATAAAATGGAACCTATGAATTTGAGAATTGGCGAGAAGCTGAAAAGCATCCGCATGGTCCGCACTCTTTCCCTGGACGATGCTGCTGCGCTGACGGGCGTGAGCAAGCCCATGTTAGGCCAGATCGAGCGCGGCCAGTCTGTCCCAACGGTGACAACCCTCTGGAAGATTGCCACGGGGCTGAAAACACCGCTGTCCGCGTTCCTGGAGGAACCGCAGACGGAATACACCGTTACTGGCCCGGACGAGGCAAACGTAGTCTTGGGGGACGGCGGCAAAATGAGGGCCTATCCGCTGTTTACCTATGACCCGGTGCGGAGTGTGGAGACATTCTACATTGAGTTTGACCCGGAGTGCCGCCATTCCTCGGACAAGCACGATGAGGGTGTGGAGGAACACATCTTTGTCCTGCGGGGGACGCTGCGGCTCGTCCTGGGGGACAGGCCAGTGGAGGTCAGCGAGAGACAGGCTATCCGCTTCCGGGCCGACATTCCCCACGCCTATCAGAACGTGACCGGGGACAGGTCTGAGGTCTACAACACCATATTCTATCCACACCATTAAGGAGGACGCAGATTATGTATGAACTGATCCAGGTTTCGGAGCGAAGCTATTACATCCAAAGTCCGGCGAAGATCGGGCTGGCACGGCTGGACGGGCAGGAGGTTTGCCTGATCGACAGCGGCAACGATAAGGATGCGGGCCGCAAAGTCCGTCAGCTTTTGGACACCAACAGCTGGCGGCTCACCGCCATCTACAACACCCACTCCAACGCTGACCACATCGGCGGCAACAGGTATTTGCAGGGCCAGACCGGGTGCATGATCTACGCGCCAGGGATCGACTGCGCCTTTACCCGGCACCCTGTCCTGGAGCCGTCCTTTTTGTACGGCGGGTATCCGTGTTTGGAACGTATCATGGCCAATAGTGTGAATATGGGCCACACAGCCCGCAGTCAGAAACTGCCGCCCGAGAAGCTTATCCAGTTCCTGATTGCCGCCGAGGGCGGGCCGCTGGCGAAGGAGCTGCACCGCGCCGGGATTGACGCGACTCCCGCCGCT
>NZ_CAJMXG010000288.1:0-3140 GCF_905219725.1 Oscillibacter sp. CU971 | reverse complement strand
ATAAGAGACAGACTGCTTCCCGGACGGTGTTCTGGTCTGGATGGAGCTCACAGATCTGTCGGAGCGATATCAAGTCCAGGCGCGGGAGATCGACGGGGAGAAGTTTTCCCCCACTGATTTCGGTCTCTGCGCCTTCTGGGATCTGGAGAGCCGCTCCGCCAGACTGATTACCGACACCGATCCCGAAACCGAAAGAGGGCGGAACGTCTTCTACATTGACGCGGAGGGAGAGAAGCACTGGTTTGAAATCGACCTGTCGCCGGAGCTGATGGAACAGGTCCAGGACAGGTGCCGTGAGGAGGCAGCGCTGGCGCTGGAGGTCTGCGGCGCTCAGGATATGGATTCGTCCATCGCATTGTCTTCCGGGCCCGTAATGTAAGGGCTGGTAAAAATATTGTAGGAGGTAAACATTTTGAAAAGCAGAGAAGTAATCCTCTGGCTGGATGAACGATGGTACCAGGCTCTGACTCAGCAGTTGGAAGTGGAAAAGCTGGAGGACAAGCTGAACGAATATCTGGATAATCTTATCAGTCTGCTTCCTACACCAGTTTACGATAAGATTATCGCAGAGATGCGTGAGGAGGAACGACAGATGGAGCAAGCTATAGCCGCCAGTCAGAAATATGCCGCGTTCCGTATAACGGAAAACTGCGTTACAGAACAGTTCCAGATGAAACAGGCGGCCGGCATGGTGGAAGCCGCCGCGTTCGTCCGGCGTTGGCTGCGTCAGGCGGAACGGTGTCCTTTCCAGGAGATTTTGCCCGGCAGGGAAAACATTCCGGTGGAAGAATTTGACCGGATGGCGTTTGCCTGTGTGACGGGAGACCAAAAAATCACCGGCGTATACGATGTTGATCTTGATACGAAAGAGTTCTCCGCTGTTCGTCCTGAGCTTGGATGGATCACCTATCGGCTCAAGGATGTCTCTACCGCAAGCTGGCATTCGTACCGCGGCGGCAGTTATGACAGGGAGCGGCGGCAGTTCCGGCTTATGGAAAAGCTGGCAGACAGAGAAATACCATCGGCAGGCCATTTGTCCTCAGAGAATATCGTCCTCTCGGATGGGCTCGTCGCGGATAACGGACAGCTGAATTTCTATATGGAAACCGCCTTCGGAGTGGATAAGGTGTTCGGTACCCGCATCTGTCCTGGTGAAAGCGATGATTCACTGAACATCTATGCCAACTATGACTGCGCCGCCGGACAGGTCTGCGACGAGCTGGAGGTTGACCTGCACTGGGCGGATGGGCGCGAGGAGGCGGTGGAGTACCGGCTCAACGCTGTCGAGAAAGCGACCCTGCTGCGGAAGATGGAGGAGTACTGCCTCCAGCAGACCGGACAGACGCTGAAGGACTACAGCGGTCAACTGTTGGCGGAGGATATGGCTCCGCCAACGGCGCCGTCGATGTGAGTCAAAAACGGTACGGTTTTTTTGTTGCTGCTGATGAATGGATATCCCGGCGGGGGTGTGGCATTGTGTTGCCGCACCCTCAGAAAATTTATAACAGGAAAGGAAAGAGCACCATGAAAAACGAAAGCAGAATCCCCCTGACGCGCCTCGAGGCGTGTACTCTGATGGCCCGCGAGGCCGTGTCCCTGCTGGAGGGCGGCGAGGATGCCTTGGACTCCGGCGAAGAGTNCCGGGAGGCGTTGGCCCTGCTCCACTCTTCGGAGGACCTGGGCGACGGCGGCGCGCTTCTGGAGTGGGTTGATCACGAGCTGGAAAGCGCCAAGCGCTTNGCCAGGACCGGGGAGCGAACCGACAGCCTGGTCAGGCTGGACTCCCCTCTCCCCATGCCAGGTCCCGCCATGCAGCTGGACGCCGTCTGTGAGATTCTCAAAGGCGCCGTCCAGGAGGAATGCACCCTGGAAGAATGGCAGACCGCCCAAAACGCCGTGCGGATGCTCATGGAGATGGATGACTTGGAGGATATGGTCCTGACCGGGAAAGCCCCCGCTGGCGGATTCCTGNCGGCGGACGCTCTGCGGAATCTGTTGNGGAGGGTCCAAACAGCGCTTGCGCAAAAGCAGGAGTCCTCCAAAGCGGAACAGGCGCTGACGTGATGACCAGCCCAAAAGGCGCGCCGCCGCGGGATTACGACTTCGTCCGCGACACCCTTGTCAAGATGGTATCCATTCGCGGCGGAGGTCGCTTCCAGGTCATCACCTACAGCGGGGACGACGGCGGGCCGGATGACAAACGGGACTATGTCTCCGTCAAGGAAGCGGCACGGGCAGCTCGCGACTATGTGCGTGGGAAAGGCGGACCGACTTATGACGGTGCTCTGGTCTATGACCGAAAGCAGAAGAGCATCGTGCGGCTGTACGGTTCGTTCCCTGAGTACGCCCGCCCCTGCCAATTCTACCGCGGCGACGAACGGACTCCATAGCCGCACCAGCAGAGGGCCGCTCCCATTGTGGAGCGGCCCTCCTATTGTTCCCGCACTGTCCGCCACGCCAGCGCCCCTCGCTGCCGCCGCAAGCGCTCCGCCGGAGCGATACCCCTCCCCCCGCCAGAGCGCGCCCTGCGGGGCCTTGTGCCGAATGGGTCCGCTCCAGAGCAAGGAGCCCAGGCGCACCGCCAAAGGGCCCGGTCGAAAAAGGTGCGGGATAAACGCAGGTGGTCGCTTTGCGACCACCTGCCGGTGAACACCGCCCCGCAGAGCGGGTCGGGGACGGAGACGAGGTGGTCGGTTTGGGCCCTTGCTGGCTGTGGCAGGTGGTCGGAAATATGATACATAGCCGAAATTCCGCCCGGTCCAGCCGCTTTTCCAGGTGGCTGTGCCGGGTGGTTATTGCACAAAACGGAGGTGTTTTCATGAAGAGAAGAAAAACCGTAAATTTGGAGCCCAACGGCCCGGATGAGATCAAGACACGCATCCCCGTGTGGCTCTATCCCTCTACCCTGGAAGTAATGGACAGAGCTCTGGAGACTGCGGGCTGCAAAAGCCGTAGTGAGTTCCTGGAGAAGGCCGCGCTATTCTACGCCGGCTACGTCTCCGGCCAGGACGCCTGTGAGTTTCTGCCCGCCGCGCTGACCGACGCCTTGCGAAGTACCGTCCACGACAGCGAGAACCGGACGTGCCGTCTGCTGTTCAAGCTGGCGGTGGAGCTGGACATGGTGATGAACGTCCTGGCGG
>NZ_CAJMXG010000287.1:0-3175 GCF_905219725.1 Oscillibacter sp. CU971 | reverse complement strand
TCACCCCTTACTCCCTATTTTATCATCTTTACATGAAAAAGTCTGCCGGTAGGCAGACTTTTTCGACAAGCTGACGGCTTCCCGGGCAAAGTCCGGGAAGCCGTAATGTGCATATGGTTGTCATTGTTCCAGCAGTCCCCGCACCAAGTCCTGGCGGGCCACAATGTGGGTGAAGAAGCCGGATTTGAGGGCCCCGCCCAGGGCCTTGGCGCTGGTGTTGGCGGAGCAGACGCCGATGATGTTGGGACAGCGTTTTAAAACGTCAATGGGGATTTGAATGGCAAAATCCTGCTCCGACTGGATGACGGTTCCCGTCTCGTTGAAGTAGTAAATCAGCATCCGCCCACAGGCCCGCTGCCGCTGGAGAAGGCCGCCATAGCGGACCAGGGAGGCGAAGTCGGGGCTGGAAGGGTAATCGCCGATGTTGACCAGGGCGGTGTCCAGGGCTTCCCATTGCTGAAGAATCCGGCGGTAAACCTCGGTGGAGCACAGGATCTGCTTTTCCTCCAGGCCCTCCGGCAGGGCGGGGAGGTAGAGAAAATGGGGAACGGCTCCCAGCTGCTGGGCCATCAGCCGGACGTTTTCGTTGGACTGGTAGTTACGGGCCGGAATGCTGGCGTTGCCCACCAGGGGGCAGATATCGGTGACGGCGCTGCTGGGCTGGGGGTTTTCCTGCAGCCAGGTTACCAGCTGGCCAATTAAGTACCCCCAGCCCACCCCCAGGCGGCGGGCGCCCAATTGGTGCAGCAGCTCCACGGCGCCCTGGGAGAGCAGNCGGTTTGTGGCGTCGTTGTCCGCACCGTCTTCCACCAAGATGCCTCCCCGGACGGAACTGGCTGCCCGCAAACGGTCCAGCATCCGGGCCGCCCGGGTTCCCGGCTCATGGACCGTGATCTCCACAATGCCCAGTTCCCGGGCCTCGGACAGCATCCGGCTGACCAGAGGGCGGGACACGCCCAGCTCCCGGGCGATGTCGCTTTGCTTCCGGTCCTCCAGATAATAGCGCCGGGCCACATAAGCCAGCTTTTTCCGTTTTTCAAAACCAGCGCTCACATAATCCCCTCTTCCGAATACAGAAGTTACATATGTTACTATTTTGTTTATACCACAAAGCCGGCGGCGATGCAAGCGGGGAAGTATAGAAAATAGAAATATGCCTGCCTCCGAAAAATCTNAAATAAATGTTGACGGGGGAGTCTTTTTGTGGTATCATAACAACCGTTGTAAAGAGATTTTCCAACGAAGGAATACGAAATTACAGAATGCGATTATGAGAAATATGCTAGTGTAGCTCAGTCGGTAGAGCAACTGATTCGTAACTACCAGACCGGGCCGCAGAAAATTGAATATGCTACTGTAGCTCAGTCGGTAGAGNAGCTGATTCGTAATCAGCAGGTCGTGTGTTCGAGTCACATCAGTAGCTCCAGAAAACGGCGAGAATTAAATGATTTTCGCTGTTTTTGCAACTTTCCAAGAAAATAGTTGACCCACATTTGATTCTCTTTTTGACCCACAATAATCCTTTCGCATACAGACTCCGTGAAGGCTTTCTTTTGCGAGAAACGGCCAAGACCCACAACCTGACCCACACAGGAAAATAATCAGAAACGAACACCGCAACGGACAGGATATTGTCCGCTGCGGTATTGTCTTTTGTCATTTCGGATTTACATCATCTGTTCCATAAATGCTCCCATCTTTTCCGCCGCTTCATCCTGTGCCTGCCGTGTGGCGTGGGTGTAGGTGCGGAGGGTAAACCCGGCGTCGTAGTGTCNCAGCATGGTGGATCTACTGCCGCTCTCACTGGCAGGATCGTGTAGAGGTTGTTGCCCCTCCACTTCATTCCGCGCTTGTCGAAATAGTTGCTG
This sequence comes from Oscillibacter sp. CU971, assembly GCF_905219725.1. Lineage (NCBI taxonomy): Bacteria > Bacillati > Bacillota > Clostridia > Eubacteriales > Oscillospiraceae > Oscillibacter > Oscillibacter sp. CU971. The sequence continues at coordinate 1,307 of NZ_CAJMXG010000287.1, read as the reverse complement.
GACTCTACAGCGATGAGTCCCATTTCCAACAGCGTGTTGATACTTTTCATCGCGGTGTTCTTTGCCATCCCCGTTGCGGCGGCAATGGTGTTGTAGCTTGGGTGGCAGGTGTGGGTTCGGCGGTCCTCAATCAGCAACAGGTAGGCGTAGACCATAAACGCAGAGGGTGAGAGCTTCAGCAGGAACACCTCATTGGGCAGGGTGAAAAATTTCTCGCCCTTACACTTGAGTACGGGGGTACCATCTTCGCTGACGATTCCTTTCGATACCAGAGCAGTCAGATACTTTTTCACAGTGCTGGCTGTAATGTGGACATCTGCCGCAGTCATCTCCGTAGTGAGCACATCAGGAATGCGGTGATAGCAGAGGTAGGAAAAAATCACGAACTCAACCGGCTTGAGTTTGCACTTCCACACTGCGTTGGGTACGGCGAAGCGGTAGTGCCGTGGGCCGCGTCTGGGCCAGCCGATAGGCGTTGTGCGCCGCCTCATGGTTGTAATCCTCCAGCTGTGTTCTGCTCCACCCACTGGATGAACTTCTCCTTGGGCACGACCATCCTGCTTCCAATTTTCAAAATTGGAAAGCCCGGTTCGTGCATCAGCTCATAGCCGCTGGACGGTGAGACGCCCAGCACCTTTGCCACCAGCTCCGCGTTGAGGAAGAGGGATTGAGATACTTTCATTTTGNTTCCTTTCCCTATGTGGAANTAGGGAAGGCCATCGAGCACGNCAACGCGCCGCGACAGTGCCGTCTGTGCGGGCGCTGGTTTCTCCATGAGCAGGGAGACCGGACGATGTACTGTGAGCGCATCGCACCCGGCGAGGAGAGCAGGACCTGCCGGGAGGCCGGGGCGCGGATGGTCTTCGAGAAAAAAATCCAGGATGAGGACACCTGGAAAATTTATAAGCGGGCGTATAAAAAATACTGCGCTCGTGTGATGAAAGGAAACATGAGCCGTGAAGATTTCAACGCCTGGGCGGCTCAGGCGGCGGCTGAGAGAGACGCCGCGATTAAAAAGGTAAAAGAGGCTTTAGACGAAAATCTGAAGGCGCAGATTATTGAACAGCTACGGGAGGAACTGAACCACCAGTGAGCGCGGTCCTTATCTTTGTATACGCTGGTGCAGTTTATTGAAACAAGGCGGAACCCATATGCCGATTCCCGGAACAGTCATCGTCCCCCATCCGCCGCTAATCCTCCCCGCCGAGGGACACAGGCGGGAACAGGAAGTCTAGGGAAACGCTGATTTAATTCCCCGAAATAATGGAAGATGTGATAAAATAAGGGAAAGGGGGCGCGGGGTATGA
>NZ_CAJMXG010000286.1:0-3212 GCF_905219725.1 Oscillibacter sp. CU971 | reverse complement strand
TTTCATACCCCGCGCCCCCTTTCCCTTATTTTATCACATCTTCCATTATTTCGGGGAATTAAATCAGCGTTTCCTTAGAAACCTTGGAAACCTCCGGCATGGAGCACCGTCCAAATACATACGATAAACCGGGAACGGCTTCGGGGGAAAGCGGTTCAATATGCTTCCTTTGGTTTTCTCCCAAATTCTCCCAAACTTTCGGCGAAATGACGTATAATTTTATGGAAAGTTGGCATAAACTAACAAAAAGAACTTTACTCACGAGAAAAATTTTTTGAAATGTTTGTGCAATTCTCCATTGACGGGAGGCAGAAAAGCGGTTATGATGGTAAAGGAAAGACTTGTGGGCAACCAGTTCCATTTGATTTGATATAAAAAAGGAGAGCTGCAACATGTATACGCAGGAAATCACGGTCAACAACGAAGTTGGTTTGCACGCCCGCCCCGCCACGTTCTTTATCCAGAAGGCCAACGAGTTTAAAAGCGGCATCTGGGTCGAGAAGGAGGACCGCCGCGTCAACGCCAAGAGCCTGTTAGGCGTGCTGTCCCTGGGCATCGTGAAGGGCACCCCCATCACCCTGATCGCGGACGGCAGCGACGAGAAAGAGGCGGTCACCGCGCTGGTGGAGCTGGTGAAAGACAACTTCGGAGAGTAACGAACCGTCCCCGTGCTGCCCGTCAGCGCGGGGTGGTCTTTTTTATTGGGCCGGGGTGTTCTGCCGGAAGCGGGGGAAGCTCCGGGGAAATAGCCTGGCCAGGGGGCCAGGCCCCACAAGGATGGCAAGCCCTTCTGCCGGGGTGCATCCCACTTTGAAAGGAGGCGGACCATGACCAAGGACGAGCTGAAGGAGAAGGCCAATGACCTGCCGCTNCTGCCGGGGGNCTATCTGATGATGGACAAAACCGGGAAGGTCATTTACGTGGGCAAGGCGAAGAAGCTCAAGAACCGGGTCAGCCAGTACTTTCAGGACAGCGCCTCCCACACCGCCAAGACGAGGCAGATGGTCTCCCGGATCGACCACTTCGACACCATCTTCGTCTCCAGCGAGTTCGAGGCCCTGGTGCTGGAAAACTCCCTCATCAAGCGGCACATGCCCCGGTACAATATCCTGCTCAAGNACGACAAGNGCTATCCCTTCGTCCGCCTCTCCCGGGAGACCTATCCCCGGTTTACCATGGTCCACAAGTGGGCCAATGACGGCGCGAAGTACTTCGGCCCCTTCGGCGGGCGGTTCGAGACCCGCCAGGCCCTGGACGCNGTGTGCGCCGCCCTGCGGCTTCCCACCTGCAGCCGGAAATTCCCCCGGGACATCGGGGCGGAGCGGCCCTGCCTGAATTTTCACATGGGCCGGTGCGACGGCTTCTGCCGCCCAGAGATGACGGCGGAGGAATACCAGCGCCGCATCCGCCAGGCCAGCCAGATGCTGGAGGGCAAGGCCAAGGACCTTCTCCGGGAGATGGCCGGGGAGATGGAGGCGGAGGCGGAGGNCCTGCGGTTCGAGCAGGCGGCGGCCCTCCGGGACCGGATCAACGCCATCAGCGCCCTTTCCAAAAAGCAGACGGTCATTGCCGGGCTCTGCGCCGACACGGACATCTGGGGCCTGTACCGGGGGGCCGGGAAGTGCTGCTACGCCGTGCTCCACATGGAGGAGGGGAATCTGGCGGGCCGGGAGACGGAGCTCTTCACCGCCCCCATGGAGGAGGGGCAGGAGGAGATGCTCTCCGCCCTGACGGCCCAGTACTACCTGCCCCGGGCCATTTTGCCCCATGAGATTCTGCTGCCCTTTGAGACGGAGGGGTACTGCGAAAACCTCTCGGAGGTGCTGACGAAACGGGCGGGGCACAAGGTCTGGGTCCACGTCCCCCAGCGGGGAGAGAAGGCGTCCTTGATNTCCATGGCCCAGCGGAACGCCGCCGAGGNGGCGGAGCGGGCCACCACCGCCGAGGAGCGGGTGGCCCACACCCTGGAGCTTTTGACGAAAATGCTGGACCTCCCGGCCCCGCCCAAGCGGCTGGAGTCCTTCGACATCTCCAACACCGGGGGCAGCGACATCGTGGCCTCCATGGTGGTCTACAGCGGCACAAGGCCCCTGAAAAGCGCCTACCGGCGCTTCCGCATCAAGGAGCTGGCGGGGAAGCCCGACGACTACGCCTCTATGCGGGAGGTGCTCCGGCGGCGGCTCCAGCGGGCGGCGGACGGGGACGAGAAGTTTCTGCCCCTGCCGGACGTCTTTTTGATTGACGGCGGCGTCACCCATGCCCAGACGGCTCTGGGCGTGGCGGAGGAGTTCGGGGTCAGCGTCCCCATCTTCGGCATGGTGAAGGACGACCGGCACCGGACGAGGGCCCTGGTGACCCCGGAGGGCCGGGAGATCGGCATTGTGGGGAATCAGGCGGTGTTTTCCCTCATCGGGCAGATTCAGGAGGAGACTCACCGCTTCGCCATCACCTACCACCACGAGAGCCATGGGAAAAGCGCACTGCGCTCCGCCNTGGACGGCATTCCCGGCGTGGGGCCGAAACGGCGGGAGGAGCTGCGGAAGAAGTTTGGGACCATCAAGGCCATTCGCGAGGCGGAGGTGGAGGCCCTGGCGGCGGTGGTGCCAAGACCCGCCGCGGAGNCGGTTTGGAGGCATTTTCACTCCAAGGAGGGGGAGGCATAAAAAAGAGGCCCGCCGCCTTGACAAGGGGGAAGCGGGGCCTTATAATAAAAGCAGAAGGGATACCGCTGCAAGACGGTCAGCCCTCGCTTCTCAACTTAGAAAGTTGACCGCTTGGGGGCTATCCGAGCGGTCAACACGCTTTTATGGTCAGTATGTACAGCGCGAACGCCAGACACACCAAAAATCGAAGTACAGCGTACAGCCGATTTTTCCACACTCGCTTCACCCCCCTTCGCCGTCGGCGCAAAGTCCGCTTCGGCGGAACACCCTGCCGGGTATTCCTTCCTTCGCTTTCTTGCGCCTCCTCTCCCCACAAAAGCCAAGGTTTTTGCGGGGATCCCAGGAGATGGCCAACCGCCTATTTTGCAACGATATCCTTCTGCCGCCGTACCCTTTTGGGCCTGGCGGCTTTATTATAGGGGACCAGGAGGGATTTGTCAAATTTGTGTGANANANCNACCGAAGGGCGCAAGCCCTTCGGTCGTTTTGGTGCGCTGAGACTTCGTTGCCGTCGCTCCGGCCCGGTTCATCACCAGACAACCAGAGCGC
>NZ_CAJMXG010000285.1:0-3222 GCF_905219725.1 Oscillibacter sp. CU971 | reverse complement strand
GAAAGCTGTTGGTAGGTAACCCCGGCATGGTGTTCACATATGCCCGGAATGATTTCAAGCCAAATTTATATGTGGACAAGGTGTTTTCTGTCCCATTCTGCTGCTTCGGTATATAGACATACAGATAATCATAGCTTCGGCAAAAGAACAGATGCTCAATCTTTTCATGTTTCATCTGCGCATCACCTCCGGAATAACCTTGTGGATAACTGTATCCATCTTGTGGATCGTATGTGCAGCTTCCTCTGCATAATGGTAATAATAGAATGTCTCATCAAACCCTTTGTGTCCAAGAAACTTGCTAAGATATGGGAGCATGTGTTCAAAATCCAAACCTTGCTCTAACCAAAGGTTAATTCGGTGAACAACATAGGCATGACGAAGATCGTGGACAGTAGGCTTTTTAGCACAGCCTTCTGCAAAAGATGTTTTTGACCAAAAGGAATTAAATTCACGCTCAACAGCTGAAATGGAAATGGGGTTATCTGTGTTTCACATTGGAAACCCTAATCACTTTTCCGTAACCCGGCATAAGTTGGCAAAAAGCCGCAAAACTATGCCTTGCAAGGGGTTTAGCGAAATAAGTGATTAGGGTTTCTTGGCAAAACTACGCAATACGTGGCATAACTTGGCCTTCAAAAGTAGTAAGTTGAGTAGTAAATTCGGGTTCCTGCACCTGCTTCATAGCTTCCATGGCTGCAACAGGGTCCGTGTGGGCATAGTAGCCCATAGTCAATTTTATATCAGCATGACCCATGACATATTGCAGGGCTTTCGGGTTCATGCCTTTGTTAGCCATCTTGGTACAGAAGGTATGCCTTAAAGAGTGCGGCGTTAAGTTCTCAGGTAATACAGGGCCATGGAGCTTTGCGTGTTTCGCCCGAATACGCCGGATGATGTTCTCATAGTCGGCGGCGGTTCTGGGATTTCCGGTTCTGCTGCGGAACAGAAAATTACTGTAACCGTTAATCTCAACGGATTTGCCTTTCTGAGGCCGGGATAATACATGCTGGAATGCCTCCCGGACTTCCGGTCCCATGCGTACCTGCCGGATGCCGGACTTAGATTTAGGGTCTCCAATGTATTTACCGATAGAACTATCGCTTTGCAGCTGGTGGTCGATATTGATGATGCTGGTCTCCAGGTCAATGTCATGTTCCGTAAGTCCGCAGAACTCGGAGATACGCAATCCAGTGCCCAGGAGTATCACAATCTCATCATAATACTTGCGATATACACGGTCTGTTTGAAGAAATTCAAGCAGACTTTTTTCCTGTTCAGAGGTCAGCGGCGTCTTGGCCTCCGTATCGTTCACAATAACATCGGTCAGCCTGAAATCAAAGGGATTCTTACGGATGCAATCATCTGAAATGGCGGTATAAAATGCGGCTTTAAGGGCGCGTTTGTCAGTCCTGATTGTATGGTAAGCCGCGCCCTTGGACTGCTGCCGCAAAGCCCATTCCTTGGCGTCAGAGAGCTTAACACTGCCAATTCGCATGAAGCCCAGGGGGTCATTTTCAAGCATTTTCCTGCGGCGCTCCCGGCCCTGGACAGTGCTGGGCTTGACCTGGGGATTCAGCTGGATATGCTTTTGATACAGGTCCAGAACGGTCATATTTGCGCCCGTATGGTCGATGCCGTCCAACTGGTCTTTCTGGATTTCTTTTTCTTTCTCTCGGAGGGCGGGGCCGTCTCTTTTGCCTTTGGGCAATCGGTCAGTGGGTTCTAATTTCCATGAATACACGAACTGCTGCTTGCCTTTGGCGTCGATGTACTTATAGCAATACCTGCCGTCCGGCCTCTGGCTTTCGCCAGTTCTCAGGATACGGCCTTTAGAATCTTTGCGCTTTACAGACATAAGCGAGTCTCCTTTCTGTGTGTCTGTGTGTGAAAAGGAGACCGGGCCACGATACGCTATCCCGTGGTATAGCATATTGTAGGCTCGGTCTCCAGCGAAATCATAAGTTCAAAACGAATACAAGTCGTCGATGGCTTGTTCAAGGATTTTACGTTTAATCTGTAAGCGCGAACCGTTCATAAGGGCCCATTTCGGCGGAGGATTTTCCTCAGCCAGTCGCCGAAGCTTCTTTTCTCCGGTGTGGAAATACTGCGCGGCCTCTTCGAGGGACAGTATATATTTCTCCCAAACAGGGACCAGGGAATTTTTAGATGCCATGTATTAATATAGTATTGCGCTCTCAATGAGCCGCAATGGGACAGCTGGAGGCGGGAACCGCCTCTCATATTTGTTTGTACGTCATAGAATCTTGAAGCTGGGAGGGTATTACTTACCCATCGCTCGGCCAAGAAGCCCTTAACGCTTCTCCCCTTTCATTAGCTCAAAGTAGGATTTGTAAGAAGGCGTCTGTGCTTGTCGTCCGCAGGGTTGCAGCCCGTGCGGACGACTTCTTTTTTAGTGTTTCCTGGTTGCAGCCGGAGGAACGCTATTTTACGTTTGAGGGGATTCTTGTTGGGGCTGGGCTAGAATCGCCTGATACTCCGGGATTTTGCAGAAATCGCCGACCCACTCTAAAACCTTTTTTCTTCCCTTGCTGTTAAGGCAGTCGAACATTTCCACTAGCTGCTCCGCATCTTCTGACAATGCGCTATACGGGCCGGAGAATTGGCCCTTTAATTGTTCCAATTCGATAGCAATATGTTCCCATCCTATCATCTCTTGATATTCGCCGCTTCTTCTCGCACTTTCTCGGTTATTGTTCGCCTGTTTTAGCATTCCAGACAATTTTTCAATCAATTCACTAGCGGGAATAAATCTGTCAGGGCCACACAGAGAACTCACAGGAATATCCAGAGCTTTTGCGATACGAACTAATGTTTCCTGTTTGGGATTACGTTTGTCTGTCTCCCACTGGCTTACACCACTATATGAGATTCCCAGCCTGTCCGCGAGTTCCTGCTGTGTTATGCCAGCTGCCTGCCGAGCTTGCTTTATAGTCTGCCCGGTTGTCATGCAGTATCACCTCCTTAAAATGAGTATAACACATTCTTCCGAAAAATAAAAGCAAAATTTATACGAACTTCAAATTTACCTCAAAAGATTTATTATTCAAATTTATTCAAAAATATGTTGACTTATTCAAAAGAATGTGCTAAGCTATAATAGCGAAGCCGTACTGGTAGTTTTGGCTTTGATAAATGGTCAAACGCGGCAGGTCATAAACTGCCATCGAAGCCCATCAAATCTGCGGGACTATCCAGCAC
>NZ_CAJMXG010000284.1:0-3223 GCF_905219725.1 Oscillibacter sp. CU971 | reverse complement strand
GGACAGCCGCCCCGACACCGCCATCGCCCTGGGGGCGGGCGTCTGCGCCGGGATGAAGGCCCGGGCGGGGGACCTTAAAGAGCTGGTCCTCACCGACGTGTGCCCCTTCACCCTGGGGGTGGCCCGGTACAACGAGAGCGAGCGGGAACGGGACCTGATGAGCCCCATCATCGAGCGCAACAGCGTCCTCCCCACCAGCAAAATGGGGGTTTACTACACCGTCCGGGACGGCCAGGACAAGGTGGACGTGCGGATCTATCAAGGGGAAAACCGCTACTGCGCGGACAACGCCCTGCTGGGGGAGCTTCAGGTCCCCGTGCCCCCGGCCCCGCGGGGCCGGCAGTCTGTGCGCATCCGCTTCACCTACGATATCAACGGCCTTTTGGAGGTGGAGGTGGTCAACGAGGCGGGCCAGGCGGAGCGGCTGGTCCTTCAGAACAAGGACATGACGGCCCAGGAGGCGGAGCGCCGCCTGAAAGAGCTGTCCCGGCTGAAGCTCCACCCCCGGGAGCAGGAGGAGTACCGGGCCATGGCGGCCCGGGGCGAGCGGCTCTACGCCGTCACCGTGGGGAGCCTCCGGGAGCAGGTGGGGGATCTGCTGGACTGGTATCAAAGGGTCCTCTCCACCCAGGAGGCCCTGAAAATCGCCAAGGCCACCAAGCGGCTGGACCGCTTTTTCGACCAGGCGGAGGCCTATCTGGGCGACGCGGCCCTGTCCCCGCCGGAGCCCTTCGACGAGCCCTTCGACGGCGATGAGGAGGAAGACCTGTGAGCTGGCCCTGGAACGAGCTGGGCCTTCCCGGCCCGGCGGGGCTGCCGGACATCCGGAGCGCTTACGCCCAAAAGCTGAAAACCGCCCACCCCGAGGAGGACCCGGAGGGCTTCCAGCGGCTTCACGCCGCCTATCAGGAGGCCAGCCGCCGGGCCCGGAGGGCCCGCTCCGCCCAAACCGGGCCGGAGGACACGCCCGCCGATCGCCCCGCTCCGCCAGAGCGGCGGCAGGAGGCCCCCGGCTGGAACTATGACGAGCTTCTTGAGGACCAGGAAGCCCCGAACCACTCCCCGCAAAAGCCGGAGCCCCAGGAGCCGGAGTGGAACTATGACGAGCTTTTGAAGGGGGAGGACGCGCCCCCGCAGGAGGAGGAAGCGGCCCCGGAGTGGGACTTCGAGCGCCTCTTCGCCGAGGGGGAGGAGGAGGCCCAGGAAGCCCGCCGCCGGAGGCTGGTGGACCTGCGCCACAAAAATTGGGCCCGCTACGCCCCCCAGGCCCGCCAGCGGCGGGAGCTGGACGGGGAGGACGCCTGGCCCGCCGTCCTGGCGGCGGTCCGGACCCTGGAGCTTTTGGAGCGCTGCGACGCGCCCCCGGCCCAATGGCGGCGGTTTTTGGACAGCCCCGTCTTCCTGAGCGTCCGGGCCGACATGGATTTTGTCTTTCTCCTGGAGGACTTTTTGTCCCAGCGACCGGATCTCTCCCCGGAGATCCGCCGGGCCGTCTTCGACGCCTACGAGCTTCAAAACGCCTCCAGGTATCCGGCCTACAAGCCCCTTTACCGCCTCCTGGGGGTGAAGCGGGCGGACACCCGCCGGGCGGCCAGGGCAAAAAGCTCCTGGCGGAACGCCTGGCGGGGCTATCCCCTCTGGCGGAAGACCGTCCTTGTGGTCTGCTTCACCATCCTGGCGCTGTTTTTCTCCATCGGCGCCGGCGTCAATCTGCGAAGCGCCCAGGCCGAGCGCGCCGCCCGGCGGGCGGCGGAGCGCTGGACGCAGACGGCCCCCCAGTGGCTGGAGGAGGACTTCGGAGAGCCCTTTGTCCACGCCGCGTCCCAGGATATTTTCGCCCCGGCGGGGAAGCCGGATCTGTATTTCCGCGCCGCCCCCTATGGGGAGCGGTCGGAGGATTGGCCCGGCTACCAGACCAATTACCCCGCTATCCTGGTGAAGCGGGCCCTGGAGAACTTCGCCGAAGAGCGGGAGCTGGATTTGGAGCTTGCCGCCTACTCCCGTGAAACCGGCGACGCGCCGGGGGCCTATCTCCTCAATCTGCCCCTGCTGGGGGCGGAGGAGGATGTGTCCGCCCTGGGAGAGCTGCTGGAAGAGCTGTCCCGGCAGGAGTGGCATCAGGTTCCCCTAAACAACCCCCGGGATGAATCGGAATACCGGGTCCGGGAGCCGGTGAAGTACACGGTATTCCTGTGCCACAAGGGCCTGGCCTTCTACGAGGCCCCGTCGGACGAGGGCTTTGACACGGAGGAGGCCCGCACCCTCTACGCCCAGGCGGGCCCCGCCCTCTGCCGCTGGATTTTGGAGCAGAGCGGCCTGGCGGACCGGCACCTGGGAGAGGGAACCTACGTCCTCCAGGACCGGGAGGCGCTGGAGCTGGGGGACCATACCTTCCACCAGGTCAGCGGCGTGGACCAGGACAGCGGCGAGGCCCGGGTGCGCTACCTCCTGGCTTCCGGCGGCGGATCCCTCTTTTGCGTCCCGGAGGAGCGGATGGCGGAAATCCACTCCGTCATCGACCTCTACCGGGGCACGCCCCGGACGCTGGAGCTGGACAAGCTGGGCCTCGTCATGGTCACGGACCAGGTGCCCGGCGAATAGGCGCGAACAAGGGCGAACCCTTCCGGGTTCGCCCTTCGGCTTGCTTATTGACAGGTAAAGGCGTACCAGCCGTTGTCCTCCCGCCGCGTCCGGATTTCCAGCCCGGCGGCGTTCAGCGCGGCCTCCACCTCGTCCGCCCGGCCCTTGATGATGCCGGAGCAGAGGAAGGTCCCGCCGGGGCTCAGCAGTCCCCGGACCCGGGGGGCCAGGGCGATGATCACGTCCGCCACAATGTTGGCCAGCACCAGGTCATAGCCCCCGCCGATTTTTTCCGCCGCGGCCCTGTCCGTCAGGAGGTTTCCCACCAGGATGTCCAGCCGGTCCGGGCCGATGCCGTTGAGCCCGGCGTTCTCACGGGCGGCGGTGCGGCACTTGTCGTCGATGTCCACCGCCAGGGCGGACCCGGCCCCCAGCCGCAGGGCCGCCACGGACAAAATGCCGCTGCCGCAGCCCAGGTCCAACACCCGCTCCCCGCCCCGGACCAGGGTTTCCAGGGCCGTCAGGCACAGGCGCGTCGTGGCGTGGGCCCCGGTGCCAAAGGTCAGCCCCGGGTCCAGGTAGAGGGGCACCCGGTCCCCCGGGTCCGCCTCCTCCCACTGGGGGATGACCAGCAGCCGCTCCC
>NZ_CAJMXG010000283.1:0-3247 GCF_905219725.1 Oscillibacter sp. CU971 | reverse complement strand
GTCCGCCAGGAGGGAGGCTCTACTCCCCGCCTGGAAACACATGGATTTCCGTTTTCCGTCCAGTTCGGCGGCGGGGTCCTGGGACTCGGGGACGGTGGAGGGCCTGCCGCTTGCGCCGGGGGATCCGCTCTCCGGCGCGGCCGCCTCCTTCGCCCGGATATAGTCGGCGTAGACGGAGTTCATGGGATACCGGGCGGCGTCGGCATAGGGCTTGTCCGACAAGCCGTAGTTCGGCTGGCGAAGCCAGACCATGCTGCCGTGCTCCACCTCGATCACCGAGTACACCAGATCGAAATACCGGGAAACGGTGTTGGCGGGAACGAAGACCGTCCCGTTCCGCTGGATGGCTCCCGGGTAATAGGTGCCGCCGTCGTTGTCCAGGGCGTAGCTGGCGGAGAGGTTGTAAGTCAGGGACCGCCCGCCGCTGTAGAGCACCAGGCGCCCCTGGTCGTTGTTGAGCACCTGGGAGATGCCCAGGGTCTCCCGGGCCGCGCCGGTAAAAATAGAGCTGGCGATGTAGACGTACCCCCCGCTCCAAAAGGGCATGGTGTTGTCCGACAGCGGCAGGACATAGCTGCCCACGGCGGTGAAATAAACCCGGTCCGCCGCATGAACGGGGGGGAGGGACAGCCAAAACGCCATCAGAAAACACAAGAGCAGCGCCGCGGCCCGCCGTTTCATAAGCCGTCCCTCCTTTGTAAGTTCTGTTGAAAACCAGTATATTTTATCACACCGGAAGGGGGTTTNTAAATAGCGGCTTAACCGCCGTAGGGCTCCACCGTCACCCCGGTGTAATAGTGGGTCAAAATCTCCCGGTAGTCCGCTCCCGCCGCCGCCATGGCGGCGGCTCCGTACTGGCTCAGCCCCACGCCGTGGCCGTAGCCGGTGACAAAGAAGACCATTTTGCCCTCCTGCGCTTCCCAGGTAAAGCAGGCGGAGCGGAGCTCCAAAGCCGCCCGCACCTGGGTCCCCTTTGCCCGCACGCCGCCCACGGAGACCGCGGCCACGCTGCCCGCGCTGTCGGCGGCGGGGTCCTTCAGCCAGCCCTCCATGCCGCCGGAGAGGTCCNCCCCGGGAAAGGCGGCCTGGAGCCTGGCCNTCAGCTCCTCCGCCGTGAACTCCACCCGGCTGTAGTAGTTGGGAATGCGCTCCCCCGGCTCCGGGGAGCTGACGGCCTGGAGATACGGCAGGTCGTTGACCCAGACCTCCCCCGCCGCCCGGGTCAGCCCCGCGGAGGACGAGTGAACCACCGCCAGAATGGGCACGCCGCCGTAGAGGATGGCCTCGCCGTCGGTGCTTCGCACCGCCGCCTCCACCTTGGCCTCATAGGAGGCGGCGTTCTCCCCCCAGTTGGCCCGGGCGCGCTCTTCGCCGGTGTACGCCTGGCAGCAGGTGTGGTCCGTGCAGACGTCGGCGGCCTCCCCGTGGTTCCCGCCGGACTGGAGCTTGTACAGCGTATAGGTCCTGGCGGCTACCGCCTGGGCTTTCAGGGCCTCAAGCTCAAAAGAGGCGGGCATCTCCGCCCGGACCACCCCCACCAGATAGGTCCCCAGGTCCATCTCCAGGACCTCCTCCCCATCCAGCACCCGCAGGGGCCGGGCGGCGTCCAGACCACCGCCGGAAACAGGGGGCGGAGAGGGCTCCTCCCTCTCCGTCTCGTCCACCGGCTCCTCCCGGCCGAAGAGGGCCGGGCGGAAGGGCGCCACCACCGCCAGGGGCAGCAGGAACAGCGCCGCCAGCAGCAGCACCGACACGGCGATGGACTGGCTCACCGGGCTCGTCCGTTTGTTTTGTCTCATAGGTCTCCTCCTTCGTAGCGGGGCGGAATGGGCTTCTTCCACCCTATGCGCCGGAGGCGGGAAACATACCCGGGGTATTACTTCCGCCCGTTCAGTTTGGAAGTAATATTTTGGTAAACGCTCCGTATTGCACGCTTAGTATATGCCGAAGCGTACCGGCTTATCGACCGCGTTCCCGAAATTTCCCCATGTCCATCCGCCGCCGGGAAATAGGGCTTGAAACCGCCCGCCGGATTCGCTATACTAAGCTTTATCGAAACCACCGACAGAAAGGNTGGACNTTTANGNAGCCTTACGCTCAGCTCACTCCGGCGGAGCGCGCCGGAGAATACGCCGGCCTGAAAGCCGAATGGGACGCTCTGAAGGCCCAGGGACGGCATCTCAACATGGCCCGGGGCAAGCCCGGCAAGCAGCAGCTGGACCTGGTCAGCGACATTTTCGGCCTGATGCAAAACCCCGGGGACTACGTCTCCGGCGGCCTCGACGTGCGCAATTACGGCGAGATGAACGGCCTCCCCGCCGCCCGGCGGCTCTTCGCCGATATCCTGGGCTGCAAGCCGGAGCAGGTCTTCGCGGGGGGCAGCTCCAGCCTTCAGCTGATGTATGACACCATCGCCAAGGCTTACACCCACGGCCTGCTTCACAGCCCCCGGCCCTGGTGCAAAGAGGAGGCCGTCAAGTGGCTCTGCCCCGCCCCCGGCTATGACCGGCACTTCCGGGTGACGGAGACCTTCGGCTTTGAGCTGATTACCATTCCCATGACGGACGATGGCCCCGACATGGACGCCGTGGAGGAAGCTGTCAAGGACCCCGCCGTCAAGGGCATCTGGTGCGTCCCCAAGTACTCCAACCCCGAGGGAATCATCTACTCGGAGCAGACCATCCGCCGCCTGGCGGCCCTGTCCCCCGCCGCGCCGGACTTCCTCATCATGTGGGACAACGCCTACTGCGTCCACGAGTTCGAGGGGGACTACGTGCCCTTCCCGGACATCCTCTCCATTTGCGCGGAGGCCGGGCGCCCCGATATGGTGTTTGAATTTGCCTCCACGTCGAAAATCACCCTCCCCGGCGCGGGCGTGGCCTGTTTCGCCTGCTCCGAGGACAACATGGCCCACATGGAAAAGCTCCTCGCCCCCCAGGTCATCAGCTTCGACAAGGTAAACCAGCAGCGGCACGTCCTCTACCTCAAGGACAAGGCCCACACCCTGGAGCTGATGAAGCGGCACGCCGCCGTCATGGGCCCCAAGTTCCGCAGCGTGGTGGATACCCTGGATAAGGAGATTGCCCCCCTGGAGATCGCCTCCTGGCGGCGGCCCAAGGGCGGATACTTCGTGTCCTTCGACGCCATGCCCGGCACCGCCAAGCGGACCCTGGCCCTGTGCAAAGAAGCGGGGGTCACCATGACCAGCGCCGGAGCCACCTTCCCCTACGGGAAGGACCCCCGGGAC
>NZ_CAJMXG010000282.1:0-3266 GCF_905219725.1 Oscillibacter sp. CU971 | reverse complement strand
GGCCCGGTAGTTCAGTTGGTTAGAACGCTAGCCTGTCACGCTAGAGGTCGACGGTTCGAGCCCGTTCCGGGTCGCCATATTTGCTGCTGTAGCTCAGTCGGTAGAGCGCATCCTTGGTAAGGATGAGGTCGGCGGTTCGAATCCGCCCAGCAGCTCCAGAAAGTCCAGCTTTCCCTGCGGGAAAGGCTGGATTTTTCTTATGTTTCAGAACTTTTTCTGCTGGTTTGAATTTCTGGATTTGGATTTGACCACACAACCAGCCACAGACAGAGAAAAACGGCTCACCGAGAGGATATCCCACTCGGTGAGCCGTAGATTTTTGTCAGCCTGCTTTCAGACGCACTCTTTCAGCGGCGATTTCCGCTTTCATTTCTACGATCATCTCTGCCAGCAGTTTTTCACACTCTTCCTCACTGTGAGCGTAGATGTTCCGAGGGTGTCTTTTGCCATCCGGCCAGATAGGAGAGTAGCGTCCTTCCCAGAGCTTATCGTTGATCTGAGTGACGCATCCGGTCCCCGCTTTACGCCTCTGGCCTTTGTGGGCCTGGAATGTACTGAGAACAGGCTTCCGAGGTGCTAACTGACTCTCTGCTTGTAGCTCAGTTTTTCCGATACCCTGGTTGATTTTTACCGCCGCTGTACGGCGCATCTCATCGGTAACGTGAGCGTAGATGTTCAGTGTGGTGCTACTGGAGACATGGCCGATAATAGTGGACAGGGTCTTGATATCCATCCCATGCTCCAGGGCAGTGGTAGAAAATGTGTGCCTGAGATCGTGAAATCTGATTTTCTTACATTCTGCCCGTTCCAGAACGGTCTGTAATCTTTTGCGAACTGCGGCTGGGTCTCTGGGTGAGTCCTCGCTGACCGGGGAGGGAAACATCCACCGAGAGCTGATAGTTTCCTTATAAGCCTTAAGGACATTCAGCACAGGCGTGGGGAGGACCACGCTACGGTTACCGGCCTTGGTTTTGGGTGGAGAGGCCACCAGCTTGCTCTTTATCCGATGAACCTGTCGCTGTACTCGGAGTTCCCCAGTGCGGAGGTTGAGGTCATCCCATTGGAGGGCGCATATCTCGCCCCGCCGCAGTCCAGTGGAGAGCTCCAACAGGAGAAGCTCGAAGCAACTGTCCTCTTTGGCTTGGATCAGCAGACGTTGGATTTCCTCCGGAGAAAGCACCTGCATTTCTCTGGCTTTGGCGGAGGGGAGACGGCAGCCATCGGCGGGATTGCGGAAGAGGAGCTTTTCCGCAACGGCCTTGTCCAGTGCGGCATGGAGGGTGGTGTGGATGCCCCGAACAGTCTGGTCGGACAGTCCTTCACCATATAATTCAGACCGGAGCAGTCTGCCGCCCTGCTTGAGTTTAGCGTAGAACTGCTGGATGTCGTTGGTGGTCAGCTTGTCCATTTGGATGTTTCCCAGGGCTGGGGTGATGTGCTGGTAGATGCGGCGTTCGTAAGACATTTGGGTGTTGGGCCGAAGATTGGATTTCTTGTAGGTTTGATACCAGAGATCCAGCCAATCCCCCAGGAGGATTCCAGGTTTAGGCTGTTCGGGAGCAGGAGCCTGGATGCTGTCCCTCAGTGCCCTGAGTTTTGCGATACAGTCCGACTTGGTCTTTGCCAGAACATTTTTGGTGACGGGGAGGCCTTTATCGTCGTAGCCGACGACTACCCTCCCCTCCCAGCGGCCGTCTTTTCTCAGGCTGACGCCGCCGTCCCCGCGCTTTCTGCGTTTTGCCACGGTTTCATCTCCTCTCCAAGGTAATCAGTCAGAAAGCCGCCGACAATGTCAGCGGCACGCTTCTGCATATCGCCGGTGGTGTGGGTATAGGTATCCAGAGTGAAGGACGCTTTGGTGTGGCCAAGGATTCCAGCCAGGGTTTTGGCATCCACACCGCTGNANAGCGCATGAGTTGAGAATGTGTGTCTGAGGTCGTGGAAGCGGATATTTGGCAGTCCAGCCTCCGCCAGAAATTTCTTCAGCTGTCGGTAGGCACTGTCGGGATTCATAGGGGCCTCAGGCCGAAGTGGATCGTGAAAGATCCAGGGAGAGAAAGATTTCCGCTTTCGATCTTTCAACAGCTCCGCTGTGCTGGGCGGCAGGACGATCTTCCGTGTGCCGGCGTAGGTCTTGGTATCTCCTGCCACCAGCCTACCGCCCTTTTCCCGATGAAGAGTACGGCAGACCTTCAGGGTGCCGCTACGCTCATCGAGGTCGGTCCACATGAGGCCGCAGATCTCACCTCTGCGCAGACCGGTGGTCAACTCAGTGTAGAAGAAGTCATACCAGAATTCATCGGCTTTGATCGCTGTCAGGAAAATATTCAGTTGTTCCTCGGTTAGAATCTTCATAGGCTGGTGAATTACCTTGGGCGGTTCCACCTCATCAGCGGGATTGACAGGAATGAGCCCCTGATCTCTCGCCGCTTTGAGCGCATGGTGAAGCGTGGTATGGATTCCGTGGACAGTGGTACTGGAGAGTCCAAGATTCAGACCGGGGCGAGGTTTCACTCTGCCATTCTGCTTCAAGGTATCATAGAGTTTTAGGAGGTCAGCTGCGGTCAACTGAGTGAGCGGTTTTGCTCCCAGGTGGGGCTTCACGTGGTTTTCCATATCCCGGCGATAGTGTTCCAGTGTGCCAGGTCGGAGGGTGACCGCCATTTGCTCCAGCCATTGATCCAGCCACTCCCCAAGAGTCATCCTGCTCTGCTCCGTCAGGTCGATACCCTGATAGGCATCGATATTCTGGCGGAGCTTTGCGGTCAACTCCTTTTGATTATCAGCGTAGACGTAGAGGAATATGGAATCGCCATTTTCCTTGTGGCCTACTACGATGCGACCCTCCCAGCGGCCGTCATCACGTTTGCGCACCATGCCGTCACCGGACGGTCTGCGCTTTGCCATTTGTTACTCACCTCCAGTCCGAATATCACCGTCGTTATCATCCATACACTCAGCCATGATCCTGACGCCCAGCCGAAAGCCCAAGATGAAATTCTCGGTTGCTGTGATACTGTTGATCTCATGCTGTGACCGGATGAGTTTTGTAAGAGTCTCCTGATCGATTTCCTCCAGCTGTTCCATGAGCTGATTTTCATATTTGGTGACACGAGCTACCGCTTTTTCCAGCTCTGAGTCAGGTGTCATCTGCTGTTCGTTGGGTGTGATGTTACCGTAGTAGAGATCTTCCAGAGTCGTTCTCATATCTACTGCCTCCTTTGCAACACCAACACATACCACACTTTGCGGAAGATAGCTACTAC
>NZ_CAJMXG010000281.1:0-3277 GCF_905219725.1 Oscillibacter sp. CU971 | reverse complement strand
ACATGGTGATGAATGTGCTGGCGGCGGGGATGGAGATTCCCGATGAGCAGCTCAAGTCGCTCCGTGGGCGGTGCGTCCAGAACGTGAAAAAGACAGGCGGCAGCGTCACGCTGGACGACGCGGTCCGCTATCAGAACGGCGGACTGTAAAAAAGTAGTAGCTATTCCCGACGAAGTGTGGTATGTGTTGGTGTTGCAAAGGAGGTAGCAGACATGAGAACGACTCTGGAGGATCTCTACTACGGCAACATCACACCCTGTGAGCAACAGATGATACCTGGCTCAGAGCTGAAGCGGGCAGTAGACCGTGTTGCCAAGTGCGAGGCACAGCTGATGGAACTCCTCAACGAGGAGGGTCAGCAGGCCCTCACAAGGTTCACCCGCTCCCAGCATGAGATCAACAGCATCACAGCAACCGAAAATTTCATTCTGGGCTTCCGATTGGGTGTCAGGATCATGACTGAGTGCATGGATGACAACGACGGAGATATTCGGAGTGGAGGTGAATAACAGATGGCAAAGCGCAGACCGTCCGGCGACGGCATGGTGCGCAAACGGGAGGACGGACGCTGGGAGGGCCGCATCGTGGTGGGTCACAAGGAGAATGGCGAGTCCATCTTCCGCTACATCTCCGCCAAGAGCCAGAAGGCTCTGATGAAAAAGCTGCACCAGAGCATCGAGGAGTACCGGGACGTGGACCTGAGCGAGGACAGCCGGATGCCGCTGGGTGAGTGGCTGGACCGCTGGCTGGAGGAGTACGTCTCACCTACGGTGCGGGAGTCCACGCTGAAGGGTTACCGGCAGTACATCGAGTGCTACATCAAGCCCCGCCTGGGGGACAGGCCGGTGTGCAAGGTGACCTCCGCCGACGTGCAGGCCTTGTACCGGGAGGTGCAGAAGAACGGACGCAAGACCGAGCACCCCGAGTACGGATACGCCCTCTCTGGCTCTACCGTCCGCAGCCTCCACGGTGTGTTCCACCAGGCCATGGACGCGGCGGTGCGGGAGCGGCTCACGGCGAGGAATCCCACAGAGGACGTCACCCTCCCCAAAAAGAAAGCCACCGCCAAGCAGATCCTCAACAACGAGCAGCTGGAGCGGTTCATGGAGGAGATCAAAAAGGACCCTGTCTGGTGCGATTTCTTCTACACTGAGCTGACCACCGGGATGCGCCGGGGTGAGATCTGCGGGCTGATGTGGTCCGACTTCGACGGGAAGAAGGGGACGCTGACAGTGCGTCGGACGCTCCACCAGCGCAAGGGCGGCGGACTGACCACCGGCGAGACCAAGACGGGAAAAGGCCGGCGCACCATCACCCTGCCGCCCAGCACGGCCCAGCTGCTGCGGGAGCGGCAGAAGCGCTCCTGCTCCCAGTGGATCTTTCCTAACCCTCTCCGCCCGGAGGACCCGGTCAATCCCGGCAGGGCCTACAGCCGCCTGAAGACCCTGCTGAAAAGTGCCGGCCTGCCTGGCATCCGGTTCCATGACCTGCGCCACACCTTCGCCACTCATGCCCTGACCAGCGGCGTGGACGCCAAGACCCTCTCTGGTATCCTGGGACACACCAAAGCGTCATTCACCCTGGACACCTATACCCACGTCACTGGAGATATGCACCGCCGGGCGGCGGAGATCGTGGGCGGCTTTATGAACGACATCATGGTGAGGAGGTGAGAGTATGGCGAAGAAGCGGAAGAAAGGTGAGGGCACCATCCGCCTGCGGAAGGACGGACGGTGGGAGGGCCGGGTGGTTATTGGCTACGATGAGGGCGGCAATCCCAAGACAAAGAATGTTCTGGCTAAGACCAAGAAAGAGTGTACCGAGAGGTTGGAACAGCTGAAAAAAGAGCAGGGCGGTTCCGGGCCAGTGAAGGTCAGGTCGGAGATGCGGTTCGGGGACTGGCTGGACTTCTGGTATCAGAGTTACTCCAAGCCGGCCTTGCGGCACACCACCCAACTGAGCTACGAGAACTGGATTTACCTCCACGCCATTCCGGGCGTGGGGGACATCCCACTGAACAGGTTGTCCCAGTCCGACCTCCAGCAGTTTTTTACCGAGATGAAAAAGGGCGGGCGGCTCAACAACGTGGAGCGCCACGGCGCGGGGATGGCGGATCGCTCGGTGCGCAGCTGTCACGCAGTATGCCAGATGGCGCTGGATCGGGCGGTGAAGGAGGGGCTCATCCGGGTGAACCCGGCCACCGGCTGTAAACTGCCGCCCCTGCGGGAGAAGGAAATGAAAATTCTGACCAAGGAGGAAATCCAGCGGTTCCTGATCCAGGCCAAGGCGGAGGGGATGTACGAGCTGTTCCTCCTGGAGCTGACCACGGGGATGCGCCGGGGCGAGCTGCTGGCCCTGCAATGGTCTGACCTGGATTTCAAGACAGGCCGGCTCCGCATTAGTAAGCAGGTGTACTCCGTCAACGGAAAACTGGAAGTCAATGAGCCCAAGACAAAGGCCGCCGTCCGCACGGTCATCCTGCCGCCTGCCATGGTGGAACTGCTGGCGGAGTACAAGGCGCAGGTATTCTCAGAGTGGATGTTCCCCTCCCGCATCAAGCCAGAGCAGCCTGTGGACCCGGGCTATGTCCGCAAGCGTCTGCAAGTCATTCTGGAGCGGGCCGGGTGCAAAAGGGTGAGGTTTCATGATCTCCGTCACACCTTCGCTACCATGTCCCTGGAGAACGGTATGGATGTGAAAACCCTGTCCACCATCATCGGGCATGTCTCCTCCGCCACCACGCTGAACATCTATACCCATATCACCGGCGAGATGCAGCGGAACGCGGCTCGAAATATTGACCAGGGCATCGCCGGGGTGGAGGTACAGGAACAGGGCGAAGTGGAACAGGAGGAAGCCGTTCCTCCTGTGGAGTTTACGCCGTACCATCCCCCTCACCGCAGACCGGGGACGGGCTGCATCAGCCAAATCAATGACCACCTGTGGGAGGGCCGCTACTCGCCCAAGTGGATCGACGGCAAAAAACACGCCCGCAACATCTACGCCCATACCCGTGAGGAGTGCGAGGAGAAGCTGGCGGCGCTGATCGTCCAGATGAAGCGGGAACTGGCGGAGTTGAAAGCGGCACAGGCGGCAGGGGCGCCCTTCAGACATTGAGCCGCCAAATACAAAGATAGGACAGTGAACCGAAAACGATTCGCTGTCCTCCTATAAAAGGAGCTTATGCAGACAATTCTAACAGAGCACAGAGAGATTTTGATTTTGCCATCATAATTTTATTTTCCTATTTTCTCTTCTGAAATTATAGTGTATACGG
>NZ_CAJMXG010000280.1:0-3284 GCF_905219725.1 Oscillibacter sp. CU971 | reverse complement strand
GAAGCAGCGGGGCGGTTACCCACCCCGCCGCTCCGCTAACTGTTCATATGCTCAAATTCCTGCTCAGACAGGACGGTGATTTCCAGGGCCAGAGCCTTGACCAGCTTATTACCGGGCCTCGTTCCCAGGATCAGGTAGTCAGTCCTCTTGCTTACCTTGGATACAGGCTTGGCCCCCAGCTCCAGCAGTCGGGCCTTGATAGCAGCACGGGTGTAGTTCTCCAGCTTGCCAGTGACCGCTATGGACTTCCCGATGAAAGGGTTATCAGGATTCATGTTCCCACCTCTCAATCAACTTCCAGCGGCAGGCAAACGATACGGCCATCCATGCCCCAGAACATCTCAGGGGTGTAGAACATCTTTCGGTACTGCTCGATCTGCTCCGGGGTTAGGCTTGTAAAGTGGTCACTGTCGGCGGGAGCACCACACAGGAAGAAGGTCCCAAATACAATATCGTATATCTGGCCGTTCTCATCCCGCAGCCCACGGTTCGCCGGAAGATCCATCAGCTTTCCTTCGTCATTGCAGACCAGAGCAACAGGTTCCTCGAAGGGGTAGATGGACTGAATATAGCCGCCTACGATACCCTGCATCTCTTTAAGGGAATCGTCGATCTCCTTCACTTCCGGCCTGCGCTCAGGTTCAACTACTAAAACACGCATAGCAACACCTTCCTTCTATATCTCAAACTTACCCCGCAGCCAACGGACAGCCTGACGCTTCCGGGAAAATTCCTCCGTCCATGCGTCTCCTGTGGTGTTGTCTACCGCCACCCACTTACGGCCCTCCTTCGTCAGAAAGAGGCCGCAGGGAGTACGGTGCTCTATGACTTGTCCAAGAACCCCCGAGCTGACACGCTGGATTTTAAGTTTCTTTTCCATCCGCATCACCTCCAATAGCTGTGTTCCGGCTCTGACACATCAGGTAGTTTGCGGTTGGCTCCCAGTCAGAGACTACGATCTCCATGTGCTTATCACACAGGAAGTCACCATCACCAATGTACTGGCAACAGTCACAGACACCAGGATCACAGAACCTCTTGGGCGTGGGCCTGTCGTGTACCTTTTTATGTTTTCTACTCATGGCTCGCTCCCTTGGGGACAGCGGCAAACTCCATGTGGTACATATCCAGGGATTTACCCAAGATGATGTGATCGCCCTTGTAATAGGTCGGCTCACAGAACCCAGCAGCACGGGCCTCAACCTCGTTCTCAAAGATAGCTTTGATCCGAACCGTGCAGAAGCGAGGCGTATAGACTGAATCGCCAATCTTCATGTTCGTTTTCTTTCCCCTTTCTGAAAAGCAAATGACCCGGCATCCCTACCGCAAGGCAGGGACGCCGGGCCATCATAGCGTATCCTATCTTAGCTTGCCTGTGCCAGCTCCGGCACCATCTGGGCGGCATTGACGATCTCCATGAACTGCTGGCCGAACGCCTTCGCCTGGGCCGCTTCCTCCGGGCTGAGAGTGCTGACCGTCTGGAAGTTGAACAGGGCGTAGGGTTTGCCCTGCTTGCTGGTGGCTTTCTCCAAGGTGATCTTTGTGACCACGCTGCTGATCGGCGTCAGGGTACTCAACAGCCGGGTGGAATATTTCAGGAAACGGGGTTTGCTGGTCACGGGGACACGCACCAGCAGAGGAATGATGCTGTTGGGCCGCAGCAGGAACAGCAGAACCGATTCCTTGCAAGCCTTGGCATTGCTTTCCCCATCCTTGGAACCAAAGTCATTGTAGGGGCAGTGCGCACAGGCTTTCCCATCGTGGGAGATGATGCTGTTCTGGCTCATGCAGACAGGCGGCGTACCCTCCACCGGATCAGGGGTATCCCAATAGGCCCTGGGAGTGGTATAATCCAGAATGATACCCGACAGCTCCATTGCGGCCTCGGTCCCCGCCAGTCCCGGCACTTCAAACACGGTAGCACCGCCAGAGGGGGACTTGACCAGATCGAACAGGTCGAGGGTCAGCGGCTGGCTCTTCAAGTTGGCCCGGATGATGTCCAGGGCGTTGTTCGTCAGGGCCAGATAGGTGGAATCCACCTGGGCCAGAGAGGTTTCCGGCGCAGAGGTAACGGTGATGGTCTGATTTCCAGCAGGCTGCTGCAACTCCTGCACCTTGCCGCTCATGCGGCCTTTCAGTTTCGTATTATCCATAATGAACCTCCCAAATTTAACTCGCCGCCTTGATCGTAAAGCGGCGGTAGGATGACTTATTGGCGTACTTCTTATAGAGAGCGGGATGCTCGGCCTTCAAGGTCTTGCTGTCAAGCCGCTCCTGGGACACGCTCTTCCAGGTGACAATCCGATCACCAGTAGTCCCAACCTCATTCTCGCCCATCATCTCCTTCAGAAGATTCTCGGCCTTCTGCTTCCGCTCGGTGACGATCTCCAACTGCTCACAGGCTTCATCATACTGGGCCAGCAGATCAGCGGCAGTGTCGGGCAAAGTGATGTGAGACTTGGGGATGCTGTCATGGAAGCGGTCAGCAAGGAACTTGGCAGAGGCAGTGGAGCCATCCAGCGGCGGAACGGTAAGCTCCTCTACATGATGCCAGAAGTTGGATTCCAGCTCAATGAGCATAGAAATCAATTCCTCGTCACGCTCCACGAACTTCCACTTGAAAGTGTTGCCGCCAATCAAAACGGCGATGTAGGTTCCGGCATACCCGGTGACGGCCATGTAGTGCTGCACTTGGAGCATATACTCGTCTGGGATGGTGTCCTCCCACTCGCTGGCCTTATACGCCGAAGCGGTCTTGGCCTCGAAGATGCACTTCCCAACATCCGGGACATCACAGATGCCGTCCAGGTTCGCCAGCATGAAGGGATGTTCCTCGCTCTGGAGCAGTTCGCTCTTGTGGCTGACCTCAATTCCCGTGCGCTTGGTGAACTCGGCCCGGACAAACGGCTCCAACTGAGCACCCCAATAGGCGGCCTCGCCAGCCTCCTGTGCCTGGAGCTGATTCGTTTTCTCCATCCACAGCTCCACTGGGGACTTGTAGCGGTTGATCCCGCAGACCACGGATGCGTCCGAACCGCCGATGCCCTGCTTTCGGTACTCCAGCCAGTCGGCATAGGGCATATTCTCGGTAGATACCAATACTTTTGCAGGCATATGATAACCTCACTTTCATTGAAATAGAATAAGGAGCGCACAGCCGTGTAGCCATGCGTTCCCTATTTGCCATAGAACATCACGCCGCCGCCAGTGCCAACACGCAAGCGTTGTCGATCATGGGGTTGCCCTCGACAGTGCGGAGGAACAGGTTCTCGTTGTAGTTCCTG
>NZ_CAJMXG010000279.1:0-3304 GCF_905219725.1 Oscillibacter sp. CU971 | reverse complement strand
ACACCTTACTGTGTTGGAACAGATGGCTGCGGTGGACCAGCGTTTCCAATACTCCCAGGTCAACTCGTTCATTTGTCCACTTGCACTCGCCAAAGAGGGCGGTGGTCTTGTCCTGTTCCCCCAATATGTCGATCTCTGCCTGTGCCTTTTCAATGGGGTCATTGCCCCACCAGCGGCCCAGAGAAGCAAACTCCACCGGGGAGCGCCCATCCAGCAGCAGCTTCCAAAGATACTGTTTACATATCTCTTCAAACACCTTGCCCATGTAGTGGTCGAGCTGCGGCGCGATGCGCTGATAGACCAGATCGGCAGCTCCACGGGCGATCAGGGAATTATTTTCCAGCACAAAGCGATGCCAGAAGCGGAACATATTATCCTCGATGGAGTACAGGGACTTACGGGAAGCCTTCTCCCCATAGGGAGTCTCCTTCTGCACGATCCCCAGGCTGATGAGATTTTTGATGTAGCTGGCGCAGACGTTGGTATCCTCGCCGACCTTGCTTGAAATTTCCGACATCCGAGAAGCCCCTGCTGCAATGGCGGTAATGATTGCCGTGTAAATGGCTGGTTCCCGCACCTCCTGCTTCAGAAGGTTCACCGGCTCCTCATAGAGAAAGGAAATGGGATTGAGGAAGGTGTTCTTGATGTTTTCCTCAATACTCAGACGGTCGTTGATTTGCAGCAGGTATTGTGGTGTCCCTCCGACGATCCCGTAGGCCAACGCCTTGTCCTCGCCTTTGAAGTGGTTGAAATAGCGGCAGGTTTCCTCGAAGTCGAAGGGCAGCAGTTTCATCTGTGCCGTGCGCCTGCCGTAGAGCGGGGCCTTGTATGCCAACACCTGATCCTCCATATAGGACATGGACGAGCCGCAGAGGATCAACATCAGCTTGGAGGTATCCTTATTTTTGTCGATCAGGAGCTGCAAGGTGGAAGCAAGGCTTTTGGAGGACCGTGCCACATAGGGGTACTCATCCAGCACGAGGATCACCCGTTCCTTCTCCGCCATCTTAAAAACACATTCCAGCGCCGCCTGGAAGGACACGAAGGAAGTCTCCGCCGCAATGCCGCTGGCGTACTCCAGGATGCTCTTGCTGAGGTTCTCCAGGTTCTGCTTGGCATTGCTCTCCACGCCCATGAAGTAGATAGCTTTCTTACCCTGGATAAACTGGGTCAGAAGGGCCGTCTTTCCCACGCGGCGGCGGCCATACAGGACGGCAAACTCAAACTTGCCCGATGCGTATAGCTGCTCCAGCGATTTCAACTCCCGCTCTCTTCCAATAAACATAGCAACACCCCCATTCCTTTTCATTTAGTATACCACATCAGATATAGATTAGTCAATCATGATTTACTAAAGGTAGCTCCACTAAATTTCAGCATTGATTCTCTGGCAAAGGTATGCTATCATACAGATATAGCAGAACGTTTCGACTTTGATAGAGAGGTTTACCTATGAACATTGCCGCTTACTGCCGTGTCTCCACGGAGAAAGAAGACCAGCTCAACAGTCTGGAGGCACAGAAGGAGTTCTTCTCTGAGTACACTCAGCGTACCGGAGACACCCTCATCCGCCTGTACGCTGACGAGGGCCTGTCCGGCACGAAGATCAAGAACCGTAAGGAGTTCCTGCGCATGATGGCGGACGCCGAGCACCACTTGTTCGACATGGTGGTGGTCAAGGACATCTCCCGCTTTGCCCGGAACACGGTTGACCTGCTGCAAAATGTCCGCAGGCTGAAGGCCCTGGGCATCGAGACCCAGTTCCTCACCGCCAACATGACCAGCATGGGCAACAGCGAGTTTGTTTTAACCATCTTCGGTGCGCTGGCTCAGGAGGAGAGTGCCAACACCTCCAAGCGGGTGAAGTTCGGCAAGAAGCTGAACGCCGAGAAGGGGCGTGTCCCAAACATCGTCTACGGCTACGACAAGACCATCGGCGACTACTTCAACCTGACCATCAACCAGGAGGAGGCTGCTGTCATCCGGCAGATCTATCACTGGTACACCCAGGAGGGCTACGGCTCCGCCAAGATTGCCAATATGCTCAACGAGCGTGGCCTGAAGACCAAACGCAACTGCCAGTGGAGCCAGAACGCTGTGGGGCATATCCTCCGAAACGAGCTGTATACCGGGAAGATCATCAATGGCAAGCAGGAGGTCACGGACTTCCTCACCGGACAGCGGGCGGACAGGGACGAAACTGACTGGATCGTGGTGGACAAGCCCGAGCTGCGCATCATTGACGATGAAACCTTCCAACAAGCACAGGAAGTCCTGCACTCCCGGCACAGTGCTTTCAAGATTACTCGGGAGCGGCAGAGCAATAAGCACCTGTTCTCTACCCTCATCAAGTGTAAGGAGTGCGGCTGGTCTTTCCGGCGTACCGTCCGCACCTATAAAAACACCTATGTACGCTGGGTCTGCTCCGGTCACAACGGACGGGGAGCCGACAGCTGCCCCAACGCCGTGACGGTGGATGAGGAGGAACTGATCGAGGTCTTGCAGGAATACTTCGCCGGACTGCTGAAAGCAAAGAAGTCCGTCATCAGCTATGTGGTGGGCCAGTTCCAGAAGGTCTACAAGGCCAAGGACGAGAACCTGGACTATGAGAAGGAGCTGACCGCCCGGCTTTTGAAGCTGCAAAAGACCCGGCAGAAGTACATGGACATGTACGCCGACGACCTGATCTCCCGGGACGAGCTGAACGCCAAGATCGGCGGGATGCGGGGGGAGATCGAACGACTGGAAAACGAGCTGAAGATGATCTCCTACAATCTGACCCGCGGGGAACAGTTGGAGAGCGNCCTGACCGGCACCTTCAGGGAGATCGAGGACATCACCGATGTCCACCAGATGACCAACACCCAACTCAAGCGCATTATACAAAAAATTGAGGTGGATAAAGAGGGGAATGTTGACATCTACCTGCGCCTTTTGGGCGATCTGGGGCTGGACAGTACCGTTCTAATTAGCGATAACCTTACATAAGGACATCTCCGAGCGGCTGCCCCTGTTCAACCGCCCGCTGTACCTGCAGGTGAAGGAAGTGCTGGACGTGAACAAGGCCCAGCGGCACATCCGGGGCGGCATCGCCACCCGCAAAAAATACCGCGGCGACTGAAAGAGCGCGGAAGGAGGGACCCTGAATCATGGCAAATCGACAACACGGACGGCCCAGGAGCCCGGCGGGCGGGCGGAGCATCCGGGCCGTGCCCGTCTCCCGGTCCCCGAGCCGGGAAACCGCCCCGCCGGGCACGCCCATCTACACGGAGCCGGAGGTCCGCCGCTGGCCCCACCCGCTGGA
>NZ_CAJMXG010000278.1:0-3309 GCF_905219725.1 Oscillibacter sp. CU971 | reverse complement strand
GCGCAGAGCTGCTTGCCAAGCTCCACGGCGTCGGCCGGCTGCCCGAGCTGCCGCAGTTCCCGGCTGTACGCCGCCAGCGCCAGCGCGGACGCTTCGTCCGCGTACAGAGTCGCTCTTCCGATTTGATTTTGCTGGATGTGGTTTTGGAAAAATTGAAGCANCCTGGGAAGCTCCTTTTTGAGGCTTCCCAGGCTGTCCGGTTTGAGTTCCCCGCATTTCTCGGCGATGAACTGGCAGACCTCCGGCGCGACGGCAAGCTGGGGATGCTCCTCCGCCGGAAGGGCGGAGAGGCCATAGGCGGCCTTGAGGTCCTCGTTCCAGTCCTTGTGCTCCGGCTGGAGGACTGAGACACAGTGATATCCACGATCCCGCAGAATCTCGGCAAGCCGCCCATTGGCCTCGATGCCCGCCGCGTCGTGGTCGAGGCAGAGAAGGACGTTTCGGATATTGGGGTTCTGCTCCAGCATCCAGAGCATGGCATGCTCACTGGTGCCGCAGAGGGCGGCATAGCTGTGGGTCTGCCAATCCTTTTGGTACAGCGTGAGGAAGGACAGCAGGTCGACCGGAGCCTCGAAGACATAGAGTCGGTCGCTGGTTCCGGTGTAGTGAAAGCTGTACCGCGCGTCACAGCCCGCGAGATTCAGCTTGAGTCCGGGCCCGGCGCTGTTGACACTCCTTTTATGAGCGTGGCGAGCTGTACCGTGCTCATCCTTCCCGACGAATACGGCATTGTGATATTCCCGGTCGCTGCCCTTCGGCCTCTCGCGGCTTTCGTAGATCAGGCCGGCATGAACGAAGGCGTTCAGCACGTTCCGGCTGATATGGCGCTGCTGGAGCAGGTAGGCGTAGACCCGGCGCATGGTGTTGTTCCTAGGAGGAAGGGAGAATTCCTTCTTCTCTTTCTTCTTCGGCGGCGCGGCCCGGACCTCGCCCTGTTCACCGTTCAGAAGGCAGGACATGGCCTCCGGGTAACTGAGGCCGTAGAANTTCTGGACAAAGGAGATTGGTCCGNCGCCCTCCTTCGTGGCGTGGTCGTACCACTCGTTTCCGCAGATGGTGACGCTGTGGTCACTGACGAGGCGGCTTTCCCGGCCTTCCCGCAAAAGCCTCTCTCCCCGGCTGAGGAGAAAGGCTTCCAGGTCTACNGCGGCGGCGCGCTGCTTTTGGATATCGGTAAATTCAATATAGGGCATTGGCATCCTCCTTTAAAAGTTGTGTCCGGTCAAGGATTCATATTTTCATAAAATAGGGTTGCAAATATTTTTAGCCAGTGTTATATTTTTAAAAGAATAACGTAAGGGAGAAAGAGACATGCGGCAAAGGGTCCTGCGCTGCGTGGTGTCTTTCCACACCACTGCTGGAGCCATAGCGGCGGAGCGCCTCTGCCACCGGGAGGAACTAGAGGGGAAGCTGATTTCCGTGCCCCGGAGCATCACTTCCGACTGCGGGCTGGCTTGGTCCGCCCCGCCGGAGCTGCGGGAAGTCTTGGAGCGCCTCCTTCAGGAGGCGGGCGTGGAGGTCGCAGGGTTTTACGAGCTGACGCTCTGAGAGCAACTGTTTTTGCCTGCCGTTATTCTGAAAAAAGAACAACAGAAAAAGAACAACAGAGAAGAAAAGAGGGACGTATGAAAGAGAACACATTTATGCGCCGCTACGGTCTGGTGATTCTGGCCGGCGTTGTGGTGGGCGTGGCGGCGCTGATTCTGACCGCCGTCGGAAATCCGAAGAACATGGGCTTTTGCATCGCCTGTTTTGAACGGGACATTGCCGGAGCTCTGGGCTTCCACAGCGCGGCGAAGGTGCAGTACATCCGACCGGAAATCATCGGCATCGTCCTGGGGGCCATGGCCTCGGCCCTGACCTTCCGGGAGTTCAAGGCCAAAGCGGGCTCCTGCCCCGCCAGCCGTTTCGTGCTGGGCCTGTTCGTGATGATTGGCGCACTGGTCTTCCTTGGCTGCCCGCTGCGGATGGTCATTCGCCTGGGCGGCGGGGACCTCACCGCCGTGGCGGGTCTGCTGGGCTTTCTGGCGGGCATTCTGGTGGGCATCGTCTTTTTGAAAAAGGGTTTCTCCCTGGGCCGGGCCTATCCCGTGAAAACGGGGGAGGGCNTCGCCCTGCCCGCCGTGATGGCAGGGTTGCTGGCACTGCTTTTGCTGGCCCCGGGTCTTTTGAAGTTCTCTGAGGAGGGCCCCGGCTCCATGCGGGCCTTCTGGCTCGTCTCCCTGGCGGCGGGCCTGGCTGTGGGCTTCATCGCTCAGCGGAGCCGCCTGTGCATGGCGGGAGGCCTNCGGGATGCCTTTTTGATTCGGGACTTTACGCTGCTGATGGGCTTCCTGGCCATTTGGATCACCGTCACCATCGGCAACCTGAGTCTCGGCAACTACCACCTTTCCGCCGCCTCCCAGCCCATCGCCCACAGCCAGTATCTCTGGTCCTTTCTTGGTATGGCCCTGGTAGGCTGGGGCTCCATCCTCTTGGGCGGCTGCCCCCTGCGCCAGCTCATCCTGGCGGGCGAGGGGAACGGCGACTCCGCCGTAACCGTGCTGGGCATGGTGGTAGGCGCGGCGGTGGCCCANAATTNCGGCCTGGNGGGANGTNCGGACAGCGTGGTGGACGGCGTGTACAAAGTGGGCGGCGTCGGAACGACGGGCATGATCGCTGTGGTAGTGGGCTTCGTGGTTCTGCTGGCAGTGAGCCTGCTCCATCTTNCTGGAAAGGAGGAANCGTGATGATCGATGCGAGAGGACAGTCCTGCCCCATTCCGGTGGTCATGACCCGGAAGGTGCTGGAGAAGGAGAAGCCCGCCCGGCTGGAGGTCTTGGTAGACGCCCAGGTGGCGGTGGAGAATATCACCCGCTGTGCCGGGGCCCTCGGCTATCAGGTGGCAGCGGAGGCCCAGGGGCCGGATTTCAAGCTGACGCTGATGAAAGGAGATTGATTAGTGATACATGGGCGTTTTCAAGTGTCTTGAAAAGATGACCTTCTGCTGGAGTGGCTTTGCTTTACCCNTGTGAGAAAATGTGCGGAACAACTGACGCTGGAGGAAATGACTGCGGCAGAATGACTTCGCCGCTGTCAAGCCCCAATCGAAAAAATGTTTCATAAAAACAATCCTCTTTTTCTCCGTTCCAGACATTGCTTTTCCAGAGCGGCCCAGCTACAATACGTGGAGCTGCGATGAAGGAGGATGTCTGGATATGGACTTGAGCCGCAATCCGCTTTGGGATGAACAAGGGGAGTTCCGCCGTGGCTGTACGGTGGGCGAGGCGCTGTCTTGGCTGACGGCGAGTGGAAGCCACAGCGCCGGAG
>NZ_CAJMXG010000277.1:0-3321 GCF_905219725.1 Oscillibacter sp. CU971 | reverse complement strand
TACGTTTTAGTTTGACACCGACTCCCGCCATTTCTGTTCTCCCTCCTTTTCTTTCTGATTTTCGCTCGCCTGCGCTTCGTACAGCGTCCGGTAGGACTCATACATGGTTTCCGACCGGTATAGGGCGACCGCTCTCCGCCGGCCGTTTTCTCCCATCCTGGTCCGCTCAGACTGGTTATACGCCAGCTGTAGCAGCGCTGAGGAAATCCCGGCCACATCCATGACGGGAACCACAATTCCCGCCTCTCCAAAGCCGTCGGACTCCCCTAAAATCAACCCCCTGCAATCTCCAACATCCGTTGCCACCACAGGCTTGCCAGCTGCGAAGCTCTCCATGACGGCCAGCGGCTGTCCCTCGCTGATGCTCGTCAGAAGCACCATGTCCATCTTTCCGTAATACTCCCGCACATCAACTTTTCCGGTAAACTCGACATCGGAAACATTCATGACCCGGATCAGATCAAAGCACTCTTTTGCGTAGTCTTCCTCCTCATCCCAGGGACCCATGATGTACAGACGCAGGAAGGGGGCCCGCTCCTTGGCAAAGTGGAACGCCTGGATCATGGTCATAATATCCTTAACCGGCGCTATGCGTACAACTGCGCCTACATTGATCCATTTGGCATCTTCCCTGCTTTTTCCCGGAAGGCTTTCAAACTGGTTTACCTCGATCCCGTTCGGGATCACCCTCGTCTTCTCCACCTGACAGCCCTCCTCTATCTGGAGTTCCCTGGCGTGGTTGAACAGGCTTATCACTGTGTCCGCCCTCTCATAGGCCAGGATAGACATCTTTCGGAACTGCTCAATCCATATGTTTTTGAAAACACCCCGCACCCATTTGGCCTTAATCAGCTCCTCTTCCCGCTCTCTCGTGTAGATTCCGTGCTCGGAAACCAGCATCTTGCCGCCATGGAGATACTTCCCCAGGCTGCCCAGCACGCCTGCGTAACCGGTGCAGACGCAGTGGTATATATCCGCCTGGGGAACCTTCATCCGGAGCGTTAAAAACAGGGGCAGATAGATTGAACGCATCATCCACAGAAAATCGGTAAACACCAGCTGATTGTAGTAGATCTGGTAGTATTCTGTGATGATCCTCAAAAAATCGGGACCCATCAAAATGTCGTTCACAGAGGCGGCATCCCTCTGGAAGAGGTGGAAAATGGCATCCCAGTCCACCTCCTGGTTCAATACCAGGCTGCGCAGCGCCTGATACTCATGCGCCTTGAGCTTAACTTTTCCCTGGGTTTTGCTCCTCCACTGCGCATCATTTAAGTAAACCTCGTGAATCTCCCGCACGTTTTCGGGAATCTCATACTGAAACTTCCCCCGCTGAGACCGATCCGCCAAAACGCTGACGATGATAAACTCGTGTTCTGAAAAAGACCGAATCAGATTATGCGTCCAAGTGGCCACGCCTCCCACCACGTAGGGGTAACTACCCTCCGCAATTATGCAGATTTTCATTCTGTCACTTCCTTTTCATTGCTGCCGCAAAATCCACCGGTTATCTCCACGTACTGTTCTGCAGTGTAATCGCCACGTTTTTCCCGGCAGTCTCGATGAGATACGCGCTGTCTTCCAGCCGGGTCCACTGGCCGCCCTCTACGGATCGGATTCTCTTTCCCCCGCTTCTTAACACAAACCACGCTGGCGTCTCTGAATTATTAAGTTCCAGATAAATCGTGTTGCCCTCTATCCGTTTGGTGTAATCCAGCGCAAGGAAGCCACGGATTCTCCCATCGCTCTCGGATACCGTGGTTCCCGCAAAGTTCTCATAACTGCGAAAGTAATTCTGCAGGTTCCAGCCCAGGTTTGCGCTCATTTCGTTCAGCCTGTCGCTTCCCTCCGGATACGCAATTTTTTCCATGTCCACCATTACGCTGGTATAGCCCAGCGCCGTCTCCATACACTTCGTCAGAAAATCCTGGCTGTACGTGTAATGGACTCCATCGGTAAGCAGCGCCTGCCTGGTCACATATTCATTCAAATACCCAAAGACCTCCGGCTCCCCGTCATACCGGGAGACCACCGTCCGAACCGGCTTCAGAATACCGTTTTGCAAAGTCTCTTCCAGGTTTTTCCCCTCTGTGCTGTAAAAAGAGGTAAACTGGTAATCCGGCAGAGTTCCCTCCATAAACCACTGGTCCTCCAGCAGTTTCTGTTCCAGAGGCGTACCGCAGATGCGGCCATCAGACAGCCCCACCTCCGCACGCTCCTCATTCAGATGCTTCATGTAGTACAAAAGCTGATTTTGCTGCGGCATGTTCTTATCCTCGTAGTCAAACTGCGGCGCCAGCATACAGGTCAGGCCCAGTGTGTTCTGGCGGTATGCCGCAATGAATACGGGCCACACGCTGTCCCGTAACAGCCGTTCAAGATCCTGTCCGTAAATTGCCTGGATCTCTTCGCTGTTCTCCGGCGCCAGTCCCGGATAATTGACGGCCACCAGATTTTGGGCATTGACCACGGGATAGATCTCGCACTCTTTTCCATTGGCCCACATGGCGGACAGCAGCCCCAGCCCATACGCCTCCTCCATGTAATCTCCGTTTACCGCATAGACGTTGGCCTCTTTTACCGGAGAACGCCAGATCACAGGGGGCATCTCCTGGAGCTCAAGGGACTCATCCTCCAGGATTCCCCGCATATAAATCTCGGTATTCTCCGAGAGTATATACCAGGGAAACGTCAGATCCATGTCCTGACGCTGTCTGTTCTCCTCCGGGTCTACACTTCGGTACTCCGCTCCGCCGCCCAGCAAAAATCCCTCCTCCAGGCGAAGGCCCTCCACGGAAACCTCCTCCGAGCGCACCTGAGAGATTCCCAAGAGGCTACGCAGTCCTGCATTTCCCTTAATCGCGCCGGACTTCGGAAGGCCGCAGAATACCAAGCTATCATCCACAGCGGCGTTCTGCTCCAGAATATCCCAAATTTCTCCATCTTCCCAGTCAAGATCCTCGGAGCGGACGCTCACAATCTTTCCCGGATATGCGGCCAACTTGCTCCCGCACTCCTGATACTCCTCCATTGTCCCGCAGCTCACAAAATTCTGCTTTGTGTAGACCGCCCACTGCTGCATAATCTGAAAGGCCGGTGCGCTCTCGCTTCCAATATACACTACCACTCCGCGGTTCTCCTCCGGCGCTGTGGTATTCAGCGCATAGGCGCTGGATTCACTGGGCAGCTCCTCCCAACTTCGGACAAAACTGTTTTCCTCATAGTGGTTCCACTGCTCTAGCATCACATTTGTCATCTGAAACATCAGCAGCACAACACCCATCACTATGGTAATTGAAAAAGAATTCCAGCGTGATATCA